>NZ_JBEXTZ010000059.1:0-11309 GCF_040614195.1 Amycolatopsis sp. NPDC006125 | reverse complement strand
CCTGAGGCAGGGCAGGAAGCCGAGGGGTGTCAAGAAACTGTAGGCGCGGCGGGAAAACTGGAGGCGCGCTCTGGAGATTAAAGGCGCGGCACGAGATTCACGACCCATCGACAGCTGAGGTCTGGCGGGCAACTGGGGCAAGGCGCAAATTCAAGGCGCGACGAGATCTTCAGGCGCGGCGGAAAATTTTCGCAGGGCGAAAAACAAAGCGCGGCGAAACCTTCAAGCGCGGGCATGAAGATCCGCGAGCGCGGCACAACGCCCCACTCCCCTCACGGATGCCACCGCAGGAGCGGCACCCCTCCGGTCGTGCGGATCTCCAGCGCCTTGATCTCCTCCGGCGGCAAATCCGTGCCGACCGAGATGCGGGCGTCCCGGTCGGGGGTGGCGTTCCACGTCGCCAGCTGGGCCTCCGATCCGTCCGCCCGGATGGCCACCAGCAGGTACCCCGCGCCCTGGTAGGCGCCCCGGTAGCTGCACGACATGTCGACGCGGCTGCCGCCGGACACCTCGGCCACCGCGGCCGTCGCCTGGACCGGGTACGCGCCCAGCGGCGTCATGGCCGTCCCACCGCCGCCGTCGGGCTGGGGCACGAAGATCGCCGCCAGCACCGCCGCCGCCGCGGCCACCGCCACCCCGAACGTCGTCACCACCCGCCGCCGCCGGGCGCGGCGCACCCCGCGCAACAACGCAGGCAACAACCGGTCCGGTGGCGGCTCCCCCTCGACCATGTCCGGCGTCACCTGCGACAACAGCCCGGGCAAGCCGGCCAGCTCCGCCACCGCCGCGGAACACCGCGCACAGCCGCGCAGGTGCTCCTCGTACGCCGCGCGGTCCTCCGGGGACAGGGCGCCCAGCACGTACGCCGCGTCGTAGGTCACGAACTCGTCGGGCTCGGTCACCGGGTCACCCCCTTCTCCTCCAGCGCGAGCTTCAACGCCCGCAGCGCGTAGTGCGTCCGGGACTTCACCGTCCCGGCGGAAATCCCGAGCCTCGCGGCCGCGTCGGCGACCGAGAAACCCTGGAAGTAACACAGCAGCAGCACCTCGCGGTGCGCCGTGGACAACTCCTTCAACGCCTCCGCCACCAGCCAGCCCTGCAACGCCCGGTCGGTGTCGTCCGGCGTGACCAGCTCGGGCGGCGAATCGGTGGTCACCTCGGAGCGGTGCGCGGCCGACCGCCAGTCGTCGATCGCGATCCGCCGCGCCACCGTGAACAGCCACGCCCGCGCCGAGCCCTGCGTCTGATCCAGCACCCGCGGGTGCTTCCAGGCCCGCAGCAACGTCTCCTGCACCACGTCCTCGGCCCGGGCCCGGTCACCGCCGGTCAGCCGCAGCGCGTAGGACCAGAGAGCGGCCGCGTGGTCGTCGTGCAGCGCCCGCATCAACTGGTCTTCCGCGCCGTCGCTCACGCCAGCACGCCCTGCTTCCGCCGGACCCGCTGCGCGAACAGCAACGCCACGCCGAACACCACGCACCCGGCTTCGGTGATCACGCCCCAGGTCTCCGCGGACGTGGCGAACTGCTCCCGCACCCCGAACAACCCGCCGGGCGTCAGCGAGATCAGGTACGCGGCCAGCGTGACCGCGCCGAACCCGATCGCGGCCAGCACCGGCAGCCAGTGGTGCCAGAACAGCACCGCCACCGCGATGACCACCCCGGCGACGACGTTGACCAGGAACAACGGCCCGATCGTCTCGATCTCGTCGAAGCCCTCGTTGGCCCACAGGTCCCAGTGCACCCAGGCCGACCCCAGCAGTCCGAGGACCACCAGGATCCGCAACAGCCACGCCACCATGACCCGACCTCCTCCACCGGCGATCCTTGCACCCGTTCACCACGGGGCGGAACGCGATCGGGTTCAATCCGCCGCCGGATTGAACCGAGCCGGGACCGCGACCGTGTCACGGGGCATGACTGCTCACTCACCCACCCGCCGTACCGTCCTGACGACCGGGGTCGCCGTGGCCGGCGCCGCCGCGGGCACCGTGGTCCTGGCCGCCTGCGGCGGCAGCGACAGCGGCACGTCCGGAAGCAGCCAGAACACCGGCTCGGCCCCCTCCGCCCCGTCCGGCACCACCGTCGCGGCCCTGAACGACGTCCCGGTCGGCCAGGCCAAGTCGGTCACGGTCGACGGCAAGCCCGCCATCCTGGCCCGGCCCACCGAGACCACCGCCGCCTGCTTCAGCGCCGTGTGCCCGCACCAGGGCGCGACGGTGGCCCCCGAGGGCGACGCCATCAAGTGCCCGCTGCACGGCTCGGAGTTCGACACCCTGACCGGCGCGCTGGAGAAGGGCCCGGCGGACACCGGCCTCTCCCCCATCCCGGTCAAGGTCGAGGGCCAGAACGTGGTGACCGCCTAGGGATCGCGGCCCGCTCCGCCCGAGCGGCGCCTAATCCCAGGTGAAGAGCTGCTCGCCGGCGTCGACGGAGCCGCCGGTGAGCACTCCCGACAGCGCCTCGGCGTCCGCGTCGAGCGCCACCACCGGCACCACCGGTGAGTACCCCGCCGCGGCGACCGCGTCCGGGTCCCAGCTGATCAGCGGCTGCCCGGCGCGCACCGATTCGCCCTTCACGACGTGCAGCGTGAAGCCCTCGCCCTTCTGCTTCACCGTGTCGATGCCCAGGTGCACCAGCACGCCCTGACCACCCGCGGTCGCGACGACGAACGCGTGCGGGTGCAGCGTCACCACCGTCCCGTCGACCGGGCTGAGCGCGTCCTGCCGCCCGCCCGCGGGCAGCACCGCGACCCCGGGCCCGACCATCGACTGCGCGAACACCGGGTCCGGCACCTCGGACATGGGCGTGACCCGGCCGGGCACCGGGCTCTGCACGGTCACGCTCACATCAGGTCCTGGATGTCGCTGGCGATCGTGTCCGCCTCCGGGCCGACGACGACCTGCACGACCGACCCCATCTTCATCACGCCGTGCGCGCCTGCCGCCTTCAGCGCGGCCTCGTCCACCAGCGAGCCGTCCTCGAGCTCGCACCGCAGCCGCGTGATGCAGCCTTCGATCTCGACGACGTTGTCCGCGCCGCCCAGTGCCGCGAGGATCTTTTCCGGCCTGTCGTCCGCCACGGCGGCCTCCTTCTCTGCTTGCCGAACACGAACCCGTAACGGTGGTTGACACCCGCCCGGGTAGCGGAGCATTCTGCCCCATCAAGAAATGGTCTAGACCGGAACGTACCAATTACGGGCCGCCGGTGCGACCCCGGAAACCAACCCGAAACCTGGAGGTGGCATGGCGCAGACCGCGACCACCGCCGACCGCGTGGTGGACGGGCCGACGCCGAAACACGCGCAGCTGCGGGAGATCCTGCGGCGCTCGATCGAGCGCGAGCTGCCGCCGGGGTCGCCGATCCCGTCGGAGCGCGAGCTGGCCGAGCGCTACGGGGTGTCCCGGCTGACGGTCCGCTCCGCGATCGGCAAGCTCGTCGAGGAAGGCCTGCTCACCCGTGCCCGCGGGAAGGGCACCTTCACCGCGACGCGGCGCATGGAGCTGCAGCTGTACCTGATGTCGTTCACCGACGACATGCGCCGCCGCGGCCTGACGCCGGCCACCGAGCTGCTGCACTGCGGGCTGGAGACCCCGCCGGCGGAGACGGCGGGCGCGCTCGGCCTGGGCACGCGCGAGCAGGCGTACCGTCTGGTGCGCCGCCGCCGCGCGGACGGCACCCCGCTGGCCGTCGAGCGCGGCTGGTACCACCCCGGCCGGGTGCCCGGGCTGCCGGATCTGGACCTGACCTCCTCGCTGTACGAGCAACTCGCGCAGCGCTACGACCTCCGCTTGGACCACGCCCGCCAGACGGTGTGGTCGGAAGCGGCGGACCGGGAGACGGCGCGCCTGCTCGGCATCCGCGCCGGCGACCCGCTCCTGGTCTTCCGCCGGGTCTCCAGCGCGTCCGGAGTCCCCGTGGAGGACATGACCTCGTGGTACCGGGGCGACCGGTACGAGGTGTCCATGCAACTCGATCGCACAGTCCCCGCCGAACACGGAGGTAACCCGTGAGCGCCACCGTCGCAGATGGAACCAAGGGCAAAGGGAGGGGGATGGCGGGGCTGCAGCGCTTCGGCCGCAGCCTCATGCTCCCGATCGCCACCCTGCCCGCCGCAGGCCTGCTGAGCCGCCTCGGGCAGGACGACCTGCTCGGCAAGGACGGCCTTGGCTGGGACAAGGTCGCCGCCGTGCTCGCCGCGGCGGGCGGTGGCCTGTTCGACTGGCTGCCGCTGCTGTTCGCGGTCGGCATCGCCGTCGGCTTCGCGCGCAAGGGCGACGGCTCGACCGGTGTCGCCGCCGTCGTCGGGTTCGTGGTGTTCAACAAGGTCGTGCAGGTGTTCGCGCCGGTCAGCGACCTGGAGGGCTTCAAGGAGGGCTGGTACCTGCAGCCCATCAAATGGCCCTACAGCGTGCTGGGCGGCATCGTGGTCGGCCTGGTCACCGCGGTGCTGTGGCAGCGCTTCCACCGCGTGAAACTGCCGCCGTACCTGGCGTTCTTCGGCGGCCGCCGGTTCGTGCCGATCATCAACTCGGTTGCGCTGCTGCTGATCGGTGTCGTGTTCGGCCTGATCTTCCCGGCCGTGGACAACGCGATGCAGTGGCTCGGTGACGCGGTGACCGGCAACGCCGTCGTGGGCGGCGGGATCTACGGCCTGCTCAACCGCCTGCTGCTGCCGATCGGCCTGCACCAGCTGATCAACGTGCCGGTGTGGTTCATCTTCGACGGCGGTGACATCACCAACTTCTTCGCGGGCGACCCCAACGCCGGCGCGTTCACCACCGGCTTCTTCCCGATCTTCATGTTCGCGCTGCCCGCCGCCGCGCTGGCGATCTGGCAGACGGCGCGGCCGGGTCAGCGCAAGGTCGTCGGCGGCATCATGATCGCCGGTGCGGTCACCTCGTTCCTGACCGGTGTGACCGAGCCGATCGAGTTCGCGTTCATGTTCGTGGCGTGGCCGCTGTACCTGATCCACGCGGTGCTGACCGGCCTGTCGCTGGCCATCTGCAACGCGCTGGACATCCACCTCGGGTTCTCGTTCTCGGCCGGGTTCATCGACTTCGCGCTCAACTCGTCGGCGCCGGCGGCGAACCGGGCGTGGCTGCTGATCCCGATCGGCCTGGTGTACGCGGTGATCTACTACTTCCTGTTCCGGTGGGTGATCACGAAGTGGAACCTGCGCACGCCGGGCCGGGAGGACGACGCCGAACAGCCGTCCGCCGACGCCGGCACGCCCAGCAAGTGAGGAGAGGTCGAACATGGCGGAACGACGTGTGACCGTCGCCAGCAAGGTGGGCCTGCACGCCCGGCCGGCCGCCCTGGTCGCGAAGACCGCGGCCGCGCAGGCGGTGCCGGTGACGATCGCCAAGGACGGCGGGGCGCCGGTGCCCGCCGGGAGCCTGCTCAGTCTGATGACGCTGGCGGCGGGCCACGGTGACGAGGTGGTCATCGCCGCCGAGGGCGACGGCGCGGAGGCCGCGGTCGACGCGGTCGCCGAGCTGGTCGCCAGCGACCTCGACGCCTGATCCGGCGGCGGCTGTCCCCGGCGCGGGACAGCCGCCGTTTAGGCTTTGGGTATGCGGAGCCTGGAGCGGATCGATCAGTGGCCAGCCCCGCACGCGGCGGCGGCCGTGGTGCGGGCGGACGGAACGGTGGCCGGCAGCCACGGCGACACCGCGCGCACGTTCCGGCTGGCCTCGGTGACCAAGCTGCTCACCGCGTACGCGGCGCTGATCGCAGTCGAGGAGGGCGTGGTCGAGCTGGACACGCCTGCCGGGCCGGAGGGGTCGACGATCCGGCACCTGCTCGCGCACACCGCGGGCCTTGGCTTCGACTCCGACCGCGTGATGGCCCAGCCGGGCACGCGGCGCATGTACTCCAACGCCGGTTTCCAGGTCCTCGGCGACGCGCTGGCCGAGCACTCGGGCATCCCGTTCGCCGGGTACCTGTCCGAGGCGGTGCTGGCCCCGCTGGGCATGACGTCGACCCGGCTGGAGGGCTCCCCCGGCGCCGGCGGGGTGTCATCGGTGGACGACCTGGTGCGGTTCGCGGCCGAGTTGCAGGCGCCGAAGCTGCTCGACCCGGCGACCCTGCGCGCAGCCACGTCGGTCGCGTTCCCCGGGCTGAACGGGGTGCTGCCCGGACTCGGACACCAGAAGCCCAACGACTGGGGGCTGGGCTTCGAAATCCGCGACTCGAAGAGTCCACACTGGACGGGAGCGGACAGCTCGCCGCGGACCTTCGGGCACTTCGGGCAGTCCGGCACGTTCCTGTGGGTCGACCCGGACGCGGGCGCCGCGTGCGTCGTGCTGACGGACCTGGACTTCGGCCCGTGGGCGATCGAGGCGTGGCCCCCGTTCACCGACGCGGTGCTGGCGGAACTGCGCGCCGCCTGACAGCGGGAAGGGCGAATCAGGCCGCCCGACGGGCAAACACGGCGTGTTCGCGCCCGAGAGCGTCGTGTCGGCCGTTCCGGGGCGGCGCCGAAAACCGGCCACTGGTCGTAGGCCATCCGGGGTGTTTTCCCGCCGGTGACACCGGATTGACGACTTTCGTCGGGTTCTCCGCGCGCTAACTTCTGCCTGTCGCGCACATCGTCGGGCGCGAATACCTCACCCCTGCGGAGGTTTATTCGTCATGCGCATTTTCCGGTGGATATCCGCAATCACCGCCGCGGCCGGGATAGCCGTCGGCGGCGCCGCTCCCGCGGTCGCCGCGGGACCGGCCGTCGAACCGTTCATCATCGGCGGCAGCACCGTTTCGAGCGCGCCGTGGGCGGCGGCCGTGTTCGTGAACGGTCAGTTCAACTGCTCGGGCACCATCATCGCGTCGCGGTGGGTCCTCACCGCCAAGCACTGCCTCGGCTCCGGCATGACCGTGCGCGTCGGCAGCGTGTACCGCTCCTCCGGCGGCGTCACCGCGACCGTCACCAGGCAGGTCGCCAACCCCAGCACCGACTTCGCCCTGCTCCAGCTCGGCACCTCGGTCAGCACCACCTACGCCAGGCTGGCCAGTGCGGACCCGGCGGTCAGCAGCACCAACTCCATCTACGGCTGGGGCCGCACCAGCTACAACGGCTCGGCGGCCGAACAGCTGAAGACCGCGACCGTGCGCAACACCCGGATCGGCGGCAGCTGCACCGACGCCTACGGCGGTCGCGCGATCTGCTCCACCGGCGTGAGCGGCGTGGCCTGGAAGGGCGATTCCGGCGGCCCCCAAATGGCGAATGGAGTTCAGGTGGGTGTCGCGTCCATGGCGGACGGCAGTTCTTCCCAGATCTATGGCAGCGTCGCCGCGAACCGGTCCTGGATCAGTCAGACGGCGGGGGTCTGAAATTGCGGAAATCAATCGGGAAAACGCTCCGGCGCGCCATTCTCGCGACCGCCGCGTTCGCCACCGCGCTCACCGCCGCGCTGACCCCGGCGCAGGCCGCGCAGCCGTCCGGTGACACCGTCACCCCGTTCGTCGTCGGCGGCACCAACGCCACCCAGGGCCAGTTCCCGTGGATGGTGCGGCTGTCGATGGGCTGCGGCGGCGCGCTCGTCACACCGCGCGTCGTCCTGACCGCGGCGCACTGCGTCAGCCGGACCGGCACCAACTCCAGCATCACCGCCACCCTCGGCAAGGTGGACCTGCAGGCGAGCGGAGGCCAGTCGATCAAGTCGACCTACGTCTACCGCAGCCCTCAGTACGCCAGCACCGGCGCGCAGGACTGGGCGCTGATCGAACTGGCGTCCGCGGCATCGGCCCCGACGCTGAAGTTCGCCGCGCCGGGTGACACCTCGCTCAACAGCGGCACCTTCACGATCATGGGCTGGGGCGCCACCGTCGAGGGCGGCGGCCAGTCGCGCTACCTCAAGTACGCGACCGTGCCCTACGTCAGCGACTCCACCTGCCAGCGGTCCTACGGCAGCGACCTGCAGCCGGCCTACGAACTGTGCGCCGGCTACCCGGAGGGCGGCACCGACACCTGCCAGGGCGACTCGGGCGGCCCGATGGTCAAGCAGAACGCGGCGGGCGAGTGGGTCGAGGTCGGCATCGTGAGCTGGGGCGAAGGCTGCGCCCGGCCGGACTACCCGGGCGTCTACGCCGAGGTGCAGTCCTTCTCCGCCAACATCAGCAACCGGATCAGCTCCAGCGGCACGATCGTCCGCTGAGCCGCCGGGGGCGCCTCCCGCCCGGGGAGGCGCCCCCGGTCACAGCGTCATGACCCGGACCGGGTTCCCGTCCCGCCACGCGGCGATGTCCTCGACCGCGTCGCGGTAGAAGATCTCGTACACCTCGCGCGTGACGTAGCCGAGGTGCGGGGTCAGCGTGGCGTTGCGCATCGCGCGCAGCGGGTGGTCGGCAGGCAGCGGCTCGATGTCGTAGACGTCCAGCGCGGCGCGGATGCGGCGCTCCCGCAACGCGTCCAACAGCGCCTGCTCGTCGATGATCGGCCCGCGCGAGGTGTTCACCAGCAACGCGCCCGGCTTCATCGCGGCCAGCTCGGCCGCACCGACCAGACCGCGGGTGCGCTTGGACAGCACCAAGTGCACGGACAGGACGTCCGCGCGTGCGAACAGGTCCTCTTTGGACACCGCGGTGACGCCGTGCTCGGCGGCCCGCTCGGCGGTCAGGTTCTGGCTCCAGGCAATGGTTTCCATGCCGAACGCCTGACCGATGCGCGCCACCCGCTGGCCGAGGTTGCCGAGCCCGAGCAGGCCGAGCGTCTTGCCGTGCAGCCCGATGCCGACAGTCGACTGCCACGCGCCGTCCCGCATCGCGGCCAGCTCGGTCTCCAGGTGCCGCTGCGCGGCGAGGACGAGCGCCCAGGTGTGCTCGGCCGTGGGGTGCGGCAGGTAGCCGGTGCCGCAGACCGTGATGCCCAGCCGCTCGGTGGCCTTGAGGTCGATGGCCGCGTTCCGCCGCCCGGTGCTCACCAGGAGCTTCAGGTCGGGCAGCCGCTCCAGCACCTCGGCGGTGAACCGGGTGCGCTCCCGCATCGCGACGACGACCTCCGCGCCGGCCAGCCGCTGGACCAGCTCGTCGTGGTCGCCCACGTACGAGGTGATCACCTCGACCTCGGCTCCCAGCGAGTCCCAGTCCGCGAGGCTCCGCGCGACGTCCTGATAGTCGTCCAGCACCACGATCTTCATGGTGCTCACGCTAGTCCAGGGGCAGCGGCAGGATGCCGCCCGTCGCCTCCCGCAGCGCGTCGCGCATCGCCTCGCGCGGCGCCGGCCTGCCGGTGAAGTGCTCGACCTGGCCGAACGCCTGGTGCAGCAGCATGTCCAGCCCGGTGGCGACCCGTCCGGCGGCCGCCTCGGCCAGCGGCGTCGGCCACGGGTGGTAGATCACGTCCAGCACGCACGGCGCCGCGGCCAGCTCGGCCGCGTGCTCCGCGACCGCCGCCGGCGGCACCGTGCTCACCAGCACCGCGCAGTCGGCGGCGAGCTTGCCGAAGTCCGCCGAGGCCCACACGCGCACGTCCGCCTCGACGCCGGCCCGGCCGGCCGCCTCGACGGTCTCCCGCGCCCTGGCCGGGTCGCGGACCACCAGCACCGCGCGCCGGATGCCCAGCTCCGCGAACGCCACGACGGTCGCGGCCGCCGTGCCGCCCGCGCCGAGGACCAGGCCGGTCTCCCCGCCGGTGAACCCGCCGGCGCACCGCAGCGCCCCGGCGACGCCGTCGACGTCCGTGCAGTCGGCCAGCCAGCCGCCCGCGGTCGGCACCAGCGTGTTGGCCGCGCCCGCCGCCACCGCCCGCGGCGTGGCCTCGTTCGCGAAGTCCAGCGCGGCCCGCTTGCCCGGCATGGTCACCGATAGGCCGGCCCACTCCGGGCCGAGCCCGCGCACGAACCCGGGCAGTCCCGCGGCGTCCATCTCGACGCGCTCGTAGGTCCAGCCGTCCAGGCCGAGCGCGGCGTACGCGGCGGTGTGCAGCACCGGCGACAGCGAGTGCGCCACCGGTTTGCCCAGCACCGCCGCCTTGCGCTCAGTACGCACCGCGCTGCCTCGCCAGTGTCTTGTTCTGCTCGTGCTCGGGGAGGTCCGACGCGAAGCAGGACAGCCCGTTCTTCTCGCACTTCACGAAGTACACGTACGTGCCCTGCGTCGGCTCCTCGGCCGCCTGGATCGCCTCCGGGCTCGGCGAGGAGATCGGCGTCGGCGGCAGCCCCGGGATCTTGTACGTGTTGTACGGGCCCGGCCGGTTCCGGTCGTCGTCGGTGGTGGTCACGACCGGCTTGTCCAGCAGGTAGTTCACCGTCGAGTCCAGCTGCAGGCGCATGTTCTGCGCGAGCCGGTTGTAGATGACCTGCCCGATGTTCTCGAAGTCCTGTTTGACGCCCTCGCGCTCGATGAGCGAGGCGACGATCAGCGTCTCGTACGGCGTGCGGCCCTGGAACTTCGACGTCGCGGTCAGCCCGGCCGTCTGGATCCGGGTGGCCGACGTCTTCAGCACGTAGCCGAGCAGCTCCTCGGCGGACCAGCCGGGCTTGACGTCGTAGACGCCGGGCGCGACCAGGCCCTCGATGCGGCGGGCGTCGGTCGACCCGGAGACCACCGGCACCGCCCAGTCCGGCGCGCCGAGCGCCGCCAGGTCGGCCTTGGCCGCGGTGTCGCGCAGCTGCTCCACCGGGATGCAGGTGCTCTGCCCGTTCAGCTGGGCGCACGAGGCCTTCGACAGCAGCGTGAACACGCCGGGCGTGACCGTGCCGTCGGGCTGCGTGATGTCGTCCAGCTGGGTGCCGGCGCGCACCTGCAGGACGCCGACGCGCGAGCCGTCCTGGGTCAGCTTCGCCACCGCCGCGGCGCCGGACATCTTCGTCTTCACGACGTAGTAGCCGGGCTGCAGGCTCAGCACCTTCGAGTTGTCCTCGCTGGCCTTCACGAACGCCTTCGCGCTGGCCACCACCCCGGCCCCGGCCAGTTCCTGGCCGATCGCGCCGGTCGAGTCGCCCGCGCTGATCTCGATCAGCACGTCGGACTCGCCACTGCCCTCGAAGTCGTCGTAGCCGAACACGGCGTCGATGCCGTACCAGGCGCCGCCGCCGATCAGGGCGAGCACGACGAGCGCGACCAGCCAGCGCAGCGGCTTGCGCTTGCGCCGTGTCTCGACCGGATCGTCGTCGGGCGGCTCGATGTACTCGGGCTCGGCGCGCTCCTCGTCGGCGTTCTCCGGGTAGTCGTCGAAGTCGTCGTACTCGTAGTCGTCCTCGAGGTGGATGATCTCGGTCCGCGCCGAGCGGCCGCGCGACGAAAGCGACGCCGAGGGTCGCCAGTGACGCGACGGTCCCGGCCGCCGAACCGAGCGCGGGGAAGAACACCGTC
>NZ_JBEXTZ010000058.1:0-53143 GCF_040614195.1 Amycolatopsis sp. NPDC006125 | reverse complement strand
GGCCGGGGCGAACCCGGCCGGCGCCGTCGGTGGTCAGCGTGTTTGGGCCTGGAACATCCAGCGCTGCTTCTCCAGGTCGGCGGTGATGCCGATGAGGAGGTCCTGGCTGACCGGGTCGGGCTCGCCGGTGGCCTCGATCCCGGCGCGCAGGCCGCTGATCGTGGCGGCCAGGATGCCGGTCACGGCCTCGACCACGGTCCGGTCGGCCAGCGGTCCGGCGGGCAGGCCGGGCAGCGTGGACTCGGCGGCGACGGTGCTCGCGCGGCCGTCCGGGGAGACCCCGAGCGCGGCCAGTCGCTCGGCGACGCTGTCGGCGTGCTCGCGGGTGGTGGCGGCCAGCTCGTCCAGGTGCAGGTGGACGGCGCGGAAGTGCGGGCCGGTGACGTTCCAGTGCGCCTGCTTGGCCAGCAGGCCCAGGTCGATCAGATCGGTCAGCGTCCGCTGGAGTGCGGTGGCGACGGTCTTGGTGGCCACCTCGTCGAGGATCACTTCGGTCCCTTCCTTCGGGAATTCAGTCCTGCAGAGCCTTCTTCAGCACCTCGACCGCCTGGTTGATGGCGGCTTCGGCGGCGTTGGTCTCACGCAGCGCGTTGAGCATCACGAAGTCGTGGATGACGCCCTGGAAACGCACGGCGGTGACCGGGACGCCGGCCTGGCGCAGCTTGTTCGCGTAAGCCTCGCCCTCGTCGCGGAGCACGTCGGCCTCGGCGGTGATCACCAGCGCCGGCGGCAGCCCGGCCAGCTCGTCCAGGCTCGCGCGCAGCGGAGAGGCGGTGATCTCGGCGCGCTGCGCCGGGTCGGTGGTGTACTGGTCCCAGAACCACTTCATGCCCTCGAGGGCGAGGAAGTAGCCGGTGGCGAACTGCCGGTAGGAGCCGGTGTCGAAGCTCGCGTCGGTGACCGGGTAGAACAGCACCTGCTGGCGGAAGGTCACGTCGCCGCGCTGCTTGGCGAGGATCGTCACGGCCGCGGTCATGTTCCCGCCCACCGAGTCGCCTGCGATCGCCAGGCGGTTCGCGTCGAGGCCGTGCTTCGCGCCCTCGGCGACGATCCACTTCGCGGTGGCGTAGCTCTGCTCGAGCGCGACCGGGTAGCGCGCCTCGGGGGAGCGGTCGTAGTCCGGGAAGACGACGGCCGCGCCGGTGCCGGCGGCGAGTTCGCGGATCAGCCGGTCGTGGGTGTGCGCGTTGCCGAACACCCAGCCCGCGCCGTGGATGTAGAGGACGACGGGCAGCGTGCCGGTGGCGCCGGCGGGGCGCACGATGCGCACCTTCACCTGGCCGGTCGGCCCGCCCTCGATGGTGAGGTCCTCGATGTCGGCCTCGGGCTTGGCGATCTCCGAGGACTGCACCTCGTCGACGGCCTTGCGGCCCTCCTCCGGCGGGAGCTGGAACAGGTACGGCGGGTTGTCCGTCGCCTCGGCGAAGGCCTGCGCGGCGGGTTCCAGGGCCAGGTTGTGCGGGTTGGCGGTCATCGCTGTCTCCCTGAGGCTTCGGGGACCGGGTCGCTCCCGGTCGGTCTATTGCATCAAACCATCTTGTGCACAACTTAATTGCCTACTATGGGATGTGTCACCCCTGGATGGCGCGCGACCGCCGGATGGGGGATGATCGAGTGCTGACCAAGGAGGAGTCATGGCCGAACCGGCCGCACCGCGGCTCGACGATCAGGTCTGCTTCGCGCTGTACGCCGCGTCCCGCGCGGTCACCTCGCTCTACCGGCCGCTGCTCGACGAGCTCGGCCTGACCTACCCGCAGTACCTGGTGATGCTGGCGCTGTGGGAGCACGGCGAGCTGTCCGTCAAGGACCTCGGGCAGGCGCTGTCGCTGGACTCGGGCACGCTGTCGCCGCTGCTCAAGAGACTGGAGAAGCTGGAGTTCGTCCGCCGGGAACGCCGCGCGGACGACGAGCGCTCGGTGTGCATCCGGCTCACGGACAAAGGCGACGGGCTGCGGTCGAAAGCCGTGCCGCTGCCGGGCGTGATCGGTGACGCGATGGGCCTGCCCGTGGACGAGCTGGAGGAGCTGCGGGCGACGCTGCGCGGGCTCACCGAGTCGGTCAACGCCTACCGCGAGTCCCGGCCGGGCGTATAACGACCTATACCGCGCGGCCTTGGTGCGTGCGGCCGGGCGGCCCGGACCCCTAGTCTGCGGGGAAGGGCCCCCGACCGAGAGGATTCCACGTGCTCGACCTGCTGGTGCGCAACGTCCGTGCGCTGACCGTGTCCGACGAGCGTCCCCGCGCGCACACCGTGGGCGTGCTGCACGGGCGGATCGTCGGCCTCGACGAGGAGGTCGAGGGCCTGGCCGCCCGCACCGTGGTCGACGGCGGCGGCGCGGTCCTCACGCCCGGTTTCGCCGACGCGCACAACCACATGGTCTGGTACGGCCTGTCGCTGGCCGAGATCGACCTGTCCGGCTGCCGCACGCTGGACGAGCTGTACGACACGGTCGCCGCGCGGGCCGCCGAACTGCCGTCGGACGCGTGGGTGATCGGTTCGAAGTACGACGACTTCGTGCTGGGCGGTCACCCCGACCGCGCCGCGCTGGACCGCGCCGGCGGCGGCCGCGCGGTGTGGCTCAAGCACCGGTCGGCGCACATGTGCACGGTGAGCTCGGCGATCCTCGCCCAGGCCGGGGTGCTCGACGGCTCGGCGCGCGTGCCCGAGGGCGGGGTCGTGGCCCGCGACGACGACGGCGCGCCGACCGGGCTGCTCGCCGAGCAGGCCCAGCAGCTGGTGGACGCACTGGTCAAGCCCTACCCGGTGGAGGAGCTGGCCGCGGCGATCGAGCGCGCCGCGAAGGTCTACGTCAGCGAGGGGCTCACCGCGGTGACCGAGGCCGGGATCGGCGGCGGCTGGATCGGGCACAGCCCGGCCGAGGCGACGGCCTACCACCTGGCGCGCGAACGCGGGGCGCTGCCGCTGCGGGTGGAGCTGATGCCGGCCAGCGAGGTGCTGCACCCGCTCGGCGGCAACCCGGCCGACACCGGCACGATCGGCGTCGACCTGGGGCTGCGCAGCGGGTTCGGCGACGAGTTCCTGCGCCTGGGCCCGATGAAGATCTTCACCGACGGCGCGCTGAGCAGCCGGACCGCCGCCCTGACCGAGCCGTTCTGCTCGCACGGCGGGCTCGGCGTGCTGCAGGACGATCCGAAGGTGCTGCGGGACACCATCGTCGCCGCGCACCGCAGCGGGTGGCGGGTGGCCGCGCACGCGATCGGCGACCGCGCCATCGACCTGACGCTGGACGCGTTCGAGGAGGCGCAGCGGGTGCTGCCGCGCCCGGACGTGCGGCACCGCATCGAGCACGCCGCGATGGTGCGGCCGGACCAGCTGCCGCGGCTGGTCGCGCTCGGGGTGGTCCCGGTGCCGCAGGCCCGGTTCCTGTACGAGATCGGCGACACGATGGCCGAGGCGCTGGGCGAGGCGCGGGTGCCGTGGCTGTACCGGCAGAAGTCCTTCGTGGACGCCGGGCTGCGGGTGCCGGGCAGCTCCGACCGGCCGTGCGTCGGCGTCGGCGCGCCGCTGGCCGGCCTGCGGTCGATGATCGAGCGGACGACCAGCGCCGGGGTCGTGCTGAGCCCGGACGAGCGGGTCGGCGCGGAAGAGGCGCTGCGGGCCTACACCGCGCACCCGGCGTGGGCTTCGCACCAGGAACACGAACGCGGCCGGCTCGCCGCGGGGCTGCGTGCGGACATGGTGCTGCTCGATGACGATCCGACCGCGGTGCCGAGCGAGCGGATCAGCGAGATCGGTGTGCTGGCGACGTTTGTCGGTGGCCGCTGCGTGCACGGTGTCGAGGGGCTGCGGGCGGACGGGCCGGTGCCGGTCTGACTCACCCCTTCAGGGCGGCGGGCAGCGGCCGGCTCGCCGCGGGTCTGCGTGCGGACATGGTGCTGCTCGGCGACGACCCGAGCGCGGTGCCGGGTGAGCGGATCGGCGAGATCGGTGTGCTGGCGACGTTTGGGTTGCGGGCGGAGGGGCCGGTGCCGGTCTGAGCCACGCTTCCAGGGCGGCGGGCAGCGGCCGGCTCCCCGCGGGGCTCCGTGCGGACATGGTGTTGCTCGATGACGACCCGACGGCGGTGCCGAGTGGGCGGATCGGCGAGATCGGTGTGCTGGCGACGTTCGTCGGCGGCCGCTGCGTGCACGGGGCGGAGGGGTTGCGGGTGGACGGGCCAGTGCCGGTCTGACTCACCCCTCGAGCGCGGCGAGCAGCAGCCCGCTGCGCGGCTTCGGGGTGAAATACGTGCTCTTGCGCGGCATGCGGCGGCCCTGCGCGTGCGCGGCGAGCACTTCGGACAGCGGGACGGGCGCCAGGCGCAGCACGGCGTCCGTCCCCGGTCCGGGGGAATGCCCCTCGGGCAGCGCGTGCACGTGCGGGCCTTCCGGGTCGAGGCCGAGTGCCCTGTCCAGCAACAGGTTCTCCACCGCAGCGTGGTCCGGTCCACCGCCGGGCAGCGCCACCACCAGCCCGCCGCCGCGGGCGGAAACCGTCACCGTGCCGGGCTCGACACCGGACACTTCGGACACTTCGGGTACCTCGCGCACCGTCAGCCCGGCGGCGCGCCAGGCGGTGGCCAGTTCGCGCGCGCCGAGGCCGGTGCCGCTGATCGTGCGGTGGATCGCGCCGATGCGCAGGTCCGGTCCCGCGGTCACCAGTGCCAGAAGTGGCGTGCCCGCCTCGGCCGCCGCGGCGACGCGGTGGTTGCCGTCGGCCACCAGCAGGGGAGCGGAGCGCACCGCGGCGAGCAACCGGTCCTGCTCGTCCCCGGGGCCGGTGAGCCACAACCGGTGCGAGCGGCCCGCGCCGTCGGTCAGGTCCACCACGGGCTCACCGTGCATCGCTGCCAGCACGGCGGGCGTGAGCTCGTCGCCGGTGACCGGCACCAGCATCGCGGCGCTCGTCGCGCAGCCGAGAGCCCGCAGCGCCGCGGCACGTTCGGCGACGACACCGGCGTAGACCTCTTCGCTGTGCCGGATCCGCGCGCCGACCGCCGACGGGTCGACCAGGCACAACACCCCCGCGGCGATCCCGTCGTGCCCGGCGATCCGGTACGGCGCCACCACCTCGCGCACGCGCCGGTAGTCCCGTTCCCGCAAGCGGTCCAGCATCGCGCGCGCCGCGGGCAGCGCTTCCCGCAGCGACGCCGCGCCGGGCCGCCGGTGCGGGTGCTGCACCGCCAGCAGCGAATCCCCCGGCTCCGCGGCCAGCGCCGCGGTGATCTCGTCGGTGTCGGCGAACTCGTCCACGTCCGGACCGGTCACCGGACCGTCGGGCACCCAGCCGGTGCCGATCGCGCGCGCCCATTCCGCCATACCCCGATCCTGCCGGACCGGGCTCAGCTCGCCTGCGACAGCTCCCCGGTCGGCTCGCCGGACTGCGCGCGGGCCTCGTCCCGCGCCCAGCGGGCCAGACGCGGCGCGGCGGCCACGTAGAAGTCCGGGTCCAGCCCCATGCCGGTGTGCGTGCTGCGGACCTCGACGCACTCGGCGTACGGATCCAGGCACAGCTGCCACGGCGCGATCGCGTCCTCGCGCGAGTACACCGCCAGCGCGGGCACCTCCGGCGGCAGCGGCGCGGCCAGCGCCTTGATGTTCTCGTCGTAGCACGGCCCGGTGAAGCAG
The DNA here is from genome assembly GCF_040614195.1 of Amycolatopsis sp. NPDC006125. Lineage (NCBI taxonomy): Bacteria > Bacillati > Actinomycetota > Actinomycetes > Pseudonocardiales > Pseudonocardiaceae > Amycolatopsis > Amycolatopsis sp. NPDC006125. Next base: position 47,515 of record NZ_JBEXTZ010000058.1, on the reverse strand, counting down.
TCCAGATCCATCAGCCCCGGAATGCCCAAAGTGGACAGACGGGCGAGGACGCGGGCCACCCGCACCACTTTCGGGTGCGCGCCCAGCGGGTCCAGCACCGGGCTGCCGAGCATCACCAGCCCGCGCACCAGATCCGGCCGGCGGATCGCGGCCAGCCGCGCCAGCCACCCGCCGCGGCTCTGCCCGATGATCACCACGCGGCCGCCGGTCTCCTCGGCGTGCTGCTCCAGCCGGGCCTCGATGCGGTCGACCAGTTCGGTGGTGCACCCGACGTTGAAACCGATCCGCGACCCGGCAGGCCGGTATCCACGTGCCTTCAGCCACGCGCTCGCCAGTGTCAAGCTGCGGTCGCCGAACCCGAAACCGGGCACCAGCAGCACACCCAGCCCGGCGCCCTCCTCCGGGTCCTCGGGCCGCCAGATCGGATGACGCATCAGTCGCGGGATGTCCAGCAGTGCCAGCAACAGGTGCTCGCGCGCGGCCGTGCGGATCGTTTCGCCCGCTTCGCGCGCGGGCTGGAGCAGCGTCAACATGTGCGGCCTCCTCGCAGCTGAAGAGACCATTGATCTACCCAGGATCCGCGTGGTTGACACCTGGAGCCTTATCCCACCGTCGAAAGGGGACGCGAAGTCAGTCCCGTCTCCCGGACCGCAGGTACCGCGCCGGGGTCGTGCCGGTCCACCGGCGGAACGCGTAGATGAAACTCGACGCCTCCGCGTATCCCAGCCGCAGCGCCACATCCTCCACCGACAGCGCGCCGGTCGCGAGCATCTCCTCGGCGAGCGCCTGCCGGACTTCGTCGAGCAGGCCGCGGAAACTGGTGCCGGCGTCCTCCAGCCGCCGCCGCAGAGTGCGGGTGCTGACGTTCAGCTCCCGCGCCACGTCCTCCATCGCGAGCGTGCCGCCGACGCGGATCAGCTTGTCCCGCACCTGGTGCGCGATGCCGGAGCGGGCACGGCGGCGGCTGACCAGCTCGCGGCACTGCGCCTCGCACAACGCGACCGTGTGCTCACTGGCCTGCGGCAGCGGCTGGCCCAATGCGGCCGCGTCGATCGCCACGTGGTGGGCGGGCGCGCCGAACGCCGGACGGCACCCGAAGACCTCCTCGTAGCGGACCGGATCGGGTGGCTCGGGGAACCGGAACTCCAGGCGCCGCACGTTCAGGCCGCCGGGCAGGAGGTCCTGCATCACCGTGTGGATCGCGCTGATGTCGCGCTCCAGCAGGAACCGGCGCACGTCGTGCGGCAGCCCGTCGTCCCGCAGCTCGAAGCGCAGCTCCTCGGCGGCCAGCTCGACCACCGGCAGGCAGAAGATGAAGCTGAGGTCGAGGTAGCGCAGGGCGAAGGTGATCGCGTCGCGCAGCGTCGGGCTGCTGATGCAGGCGAACCCGAACACGCCGAACGTGGTGACCCGGTAGCGCACGCCGGCGTCCACGCCGAGCCCCGGCGGGTCGCCCAGCTCCCGCACGAGGTTGCGCGCGACGGTCAGTTCCTGGTGCGCGTCGACCTGCGCCGCCGGGTCCTCCAAGCGCGACGGGGGCAGCCCGGTGCCGCGCAGCAGGGCGTCCCGCGGCACGCCGCGCTCGGCCCCGAAGCGCACCAGGAGGGCGACGCTCGCGACGCCGCGGGGGAAGTCCCAGTCCCGGACGGCGACCGGCAGCTGCTGACTCATGGCCGGAAGTATGGATTCCGCCGGTCACCGGCTCGCGGCCGGGGTGGCCGAAAATCTCGGTTTCCTGGCCGCTGGTCTCTGTGGCGGAGTGACCCGCAGCACTTACTGTGGAGTAGCCCCACTCACCGCCGAGGAGCAGCATGGCACGCACCACCGCCCACCGACCGCCCTCCGTCGTCATCATCGGCGCCGGGTTCGGCGGCCTGGCCGTCGCGACCGAACTGGTCCGCGCCGGGTTCCGCGACTTCACCATCCTGGAGAGAGCGGACGAGATCGGCGGGGTGTGGCGGGAGAACACCTACCCCGGCGCCGGGTGCGACATCCCGTCGCCGCTCTACTCGTTCTCCCACCGGCCCAACCCGGACTGGCCGATGCGGTTCTCCCTGCAGGCCGACATCAAGGCCTACCTCGAAGACGTCGCCCGCGAGTACGGCGTGACCGGCCGGATCCGGTTCGGCACCGGCGTCGCTGCGGCGGAGTTCGACGAGGCCACCGGCCGCTGGCGCGTCCGCACCGAAGCCGGCGAGATCATCGAGGCCGACGTCCTGGTGCCCGCCGTGGGCCAGCTGTCCCGCCCGGCGGTGCCCGACCTGCCGGGCCGGGAGTCGTTCCGCGGGCGGGCTTTCCACTCCGCGGCCTGGGACCACGACGCCGACCTCACGGGCAAGCGGGTCGCGGTGATCGGCACCGGCGCCAGCGCGATCCAGTTCGTGCCGAAACTCCAGCAGATCGCCGGCCACGTGACCGTGTTCCAGCGGTCGGCGCCGTGGATCGTGCCCAAGAACGACATCGCCTACCGGCCCTGGCACCGCGCGTTGTTCCGCCGCCTGCCGGTCACCCAGAAGATCGAGCGGTTCCGGATCTGGCTGATCTGCGAGTTCCTCTCGCTCGGGCTGGTCGACCTGCCGCTCGTGCGCCGCTACCTGGAACGGCTGGCGAGCAGGCACCTGACCAGCCAGGTGCCGGACCCGGAGCTGCGCGCCAAACTCACCCCGGACTACGAGCCCGGGTGCAAGCGGGCGCTGTTCTCCAACGACTACTACCCGGCACTGACGCGGCCCAACGTCACCGTCGAGACCGAGAAGATCGTGGAGATCGTGCCGGAGGGCGTGCGCACGGCCGACGGCGTGGTGCACGAGGCGGACGTGCTGGTGTACGGCACCGGGTTCCGCGCCACCGACTTCCTGGTCCCGATGACCGTGCGCGGCCGCGGCGGGGCGGAGCTGGCCGACACCTGGCGTGACGGCGCGTGGGCCTACCTCGGCATCACGGTGCCGCAGTTCCCGAACCTGTTCCTGGTCTACGGGCCCAACACGAACCTGGGCGGCAACTCGATCGTCTACATGCTCGAGTCGCAGGCCCGTTACATCGTGCAGGCGGTGCGCGCGCTGGCGAGCAGGCCGGGCGTGGCGCTGGACGTCAAGCCCGAGGTCGCCGCGCGCTTCGACACCGTCCTGCAGCGCAAGCTCGGCCGCTCGGTGTGGACCCGCTGTTCCAGCTGGTATCGCAACGAGGCGGGCCGGATCGTCAACAACTGGCCCGGCACGGTCACGCAGTACCGGCTGAAGACCCGGGCCCTGGATCTGAACGACTACCGCGCGATCGTGGCGGGAGGGGACGGCGCATGACCGGCGAGCTGGACTACGACGTCGTGGTGATCGGCTCGGGTTTCGGGGGCAGCGTGAGCGCGCTGCGCCTGACGGAGAAGGGCTACCGGGTCGGGGTGCTGGAGGCGGGCCGCCGGTTCGCCGACGACGAGTTCGCCAAGACCTCGTGGCGGCTGCGGAAGTACCTGTGGGCGCCGCTGCTGGGCTGTTTCGGCATCCAGCGGCTGACGTTGCTGCGCGACACCTTCATCCTGAGCGGCACCGGCGTCGGCGGCGGGTCGCTGGTCTACGCCAACACGCTGTACGAGCCACCGGCCCGGTTCTACGCCGACCGGCAGTGGGCGCACATCACCGACTGGCGCGACGAGCTGGCCCCGTACTACGACCAGGCGAAGCGGATGCTGGGCGTCACCCCGTACCCGGGCACCACGCGGGCGGACCGGGTGTTGCGCGAGGTGGCCGAGGACATGGGCATCGCTCACACGTTCCGGCCGACGCCGGTCGGGGTGCTGTTCGCGACCGGTGACCAGAAGCCCGGCCAGGAGGTGCCGGACCCGTTCTTCGGCGGCGCCGGCCCGGCCCGCCGCACCTGCCTGAACTGCGGCTCGTGCATGACCGGGTGCCGCCACGGCGCGAAGAACACGCTGGTGAAGAACTACCTGCACCTCGCCGAGCGGGCGGGTGCGGTGGTGCACCCGCTGACGACGGTGGTGGACGTCCGGCCGCGCCCCGGGGGCGGGTACGAGGTGACCACCGTCCGCACCGGGTCGCGCAGGCACCGCCGGACGTTCACCTGCGAGCAGGTCGTGTTCGCCGCGTCCGCGCTGGGCACGCAGCGGCTGCTGCACCGGCTGCGTGACCGCGGCTCGCTGCCGAAGATCTCGAAGCGGCTCGGGTACCTGTCGCGCACCAACTCGGAGGCGATCCTGGCGGTGCGCTCGCGCGACAAGAACGCCGACTACACCGACGGGGTGGCGATCACGTCGTCGATGCACCCGGACGAGGTCACGCACGTCGAGCCGGTGCGGTACGGCAAGGGCAGCAACCTGATGAGCCTGCTCGCCACCGTGCTGGTGGACGGCAAGGACGGGCACCGGCGGTGGGTGCTGGGCCTGCGGGAGCTGGCGCGGCACTGGCGGGAGCTGCCGCGCATCCAGAACCCGCGGAAGTGGTCGGAGCAGATGGTGGGGCTGCTGGTGATGCAGAGCCTGGACAACTCGGTGACCACCTACACGCGGCGGGGCCTGTTCGGCCGCCGGATGACGACGCGCCAGGGCGACGGCGCGCCGAACCCGACGTGGATCCCGCACGGCCACGAGGTCGCGCGGCGGGTGGCGGAGAAGATCGACGGCGTGCCGCAGGGCGCCTGGACCGACATGGCGAACATCCCGCTGACCGGGCACTTCATCGGCGGCTGCGCGATCGGCGACTCCCCGGAGACCGGCGTGGTCGATCCCTACCAGCGGCTGTACAACTATCCGGGCCTGCACGTCGTGGACGGCTCGGCGATCTCGGCGAACCTGGGGGTGAACCCGTCCCTGACGATCACCGCCCAGGCCGAACGGGCGCTCGCGCTGTGGCCGAACAAGGGCGAGGCCGACCAGCGGCCGCCGCTGGGCGCGCCCTACGCCCGGCTGGCCCCGGTGGCGCCGAAGAACCCGGTGGTGCCCGAGGCCGCACCGGGCGCGCTGCGGCTGCCGGTGACGCCGGTCTGAGGCCGGTGCGTTGTTTGGTGGTGGGGCCGGTGGCGGCGATTCCGCCGCCACCACCGAACGCTTGCCCCGATGCGTTCTGGGCTGCCTCGTGGCGTCCACCGTGCCGCGGGGGCCACGGTCCCGTTGCTCCGGGCGGGGTCGGCTGGCATTTTCCGCGGGACTGCGTCTGGCCTGCTGCTGTCGCCCAGGCCTGCAGCCAGGCGACGATGGCCACCGCGCTGCGGGCGAGGCTGCCCGCCGCTGCGGGCGGGTTATCCGGTTTTGCCCGCGGAGCCGCGCAGGCCACCGCCGTCCCGCCACTCCGGGCGGGGTCGGCTGGCTTTGCCAGCCGTGCCGTGGGCGCGGAGGCATTGCCCACTGGGGGCCACGGCCGCCAGCCGATTCGGGCGGGGCTTCTGCCCGGCCTTCTCCACTGTCCCGCCGACTCCCGGCCCTCCGGGCCTGACCGCCACAGAACGCCCGCCCCGCCGCGATTGTCCTGTCCCTTCGAGCTGAGGTTGCCTTGATGTCCGATCCGATCGAGTACCCGCCCGAGCCGTGGCACCTGCGTGGCCACCTGCACGTCTCCGCTTGGTTCGTGCCCGTGGGGGAGCTGCCCGAACTGCCGCCGGGCGTGCGGCCGCTCACGGTGGCCGGGCGGGCGGTCGTGCTCGCCGCGTGGGTCGACTACCAGCCGCCCGGGGTGTTGTCCTACCGGGAGCTCATGGTGACCGTCGTCGTCCGCGGCGGGATTGCCGTGACCATCCCGCACATCTGGGTCGACAGCCCAGCCTCGCTGGCAGGCGGGCGCGCCCTGTGGCACATCCCGAAGGAGCTGGCGGACTTCATCCTCACCGACGAACCCGGCTTCGCCGCGGAGGCCCGCGTGGACGGGGACCTCTTGGCAGGAGCGGAATTCCGGCGCCGTCGTGCGCTGCCGGTGCGGTTGCCGCTGGCCTTCTCCGTCCTGCAGCGCGGCCCCAAGCGCAGCGGCGTGCGGGTGACCGCCCGGCTCGGGGTGGCCCGATCGGTGTGGCGGGTCGGCGCCGACGGCCCGCTGGCGTTCCTGGCCGGGCGCCGGCCGCTGCTCAGCCTGGTCGCCCGCGACTTCCGGATGCGGTTCGGCGGCGGCCGCCGCGCCGAATGACACGCTTGTAAGTCACCCGCGTGGTCTAATCTGCGCGGCGAATCCGGCCACGCGCGGTATCCGCTACTCCACCGGATCAGGGGGTTTAATCGCGGCATTATCGGATCGCGCCGGACCCGATGACCCAGCGTGAAAACCGGCGCTCGCGTTGTCGCAGCGCACGACGGTGCGGCCGTTCCAGCGGGCGCCGGCGGCGTTTGAAACGTCGTTCGTCCGGGTGAGCCACGGCCGCTTTCGCGATCACCGAACTTCCCGATCACCGGCTGCTAGCGTCTGCCGTGCTCGCGACGGGGTCACCCGGAGCGGGCGGAACTGTAGCCGAGCGATCGGATGAGAGAGTGCTGAAGAAGTCTGCGATTGTCGCCGCTGCCGCGGCCGGCTTGATGATGATCGGTTCCCCGGCGTTTGCCACGCAGGGCGCGTGGGACGAGGGTGGCGACACCGGCCAGCTGGGCCTGCTCAACGTCGACGACGTCGCCAACGACAACAACGTCGGTGTCTGCGACAACAACGTCAACGTCCTGGGCGTCCAGGTGGCGGACGCGCTGGAGGGTGTCGGCGCGACCGTGCCGATCCTGTCGGGCGCTTCGGACGCCGAGTCCGGCGACGCGCCGGACACCTGCGTCGCCGAGGCCGACAACTGAGGTCTGCGCGACGACCCTGAACCGGCTCCGCCGGCCGGGGTGCTGTGCACGGGTGCGGACGGGAATCACTGGTACTGATTCCCGTCCGCGCCTTTTCTTCGGGTTAGTGGGAAACGCGAGCACCCGCATTCGGATTCGGATGCGGGTGTTTTTTCGTGCGCGCGAACGGGGTCGTGGAGCGGGGTCCGTGCGGCCGATCCGGTGCCTCGCGCGCGCTGCCGAGCCACGTGGGAGAGCAGGCCGGGGGCGAATTACATGCCTGTAAGTCACACGGCCGGGCTAATTGCCCGATCTTGTCTACTCACCCAGCGTGGTCGAGCTTCTACCTGATCGAGGGGTTTAGACGCTGTCCAACCGGCGCGCTGCACGGTCGATCACGCGGTGTGAAAACCAGTGTGAGCGAAACGGGCGGATAATCGCAGCGCATCGCGTATGGGCGTGCGGAAGACTGGTTCACGGGTAGCGAAACGTCGTTCGTCCGGGTGATGGCGACAAGCCCGCGCATTTGCTTTCGGCGCACCTTGCCTGCTGATAATGTCTGCCGTGCTCGCGACGGAAGTCTCGTCGCGGCGGAACTGTAGTCGAGTTGATGGGGAATAAAAAGGTGCTCAAGAAGTCCGCAATTGTTGCCGCTGCTGCGGCCGGTTTCATGATGATCGGTTCCCCGGCCTTCGCCACGCAGGGCGGGGGATGGGACGACGGCGGCGACACCGGTCAGCTGGGTCTGATCAACGTCGACGACGTTCTCAACGACAACAACGTCGGTGTCTGCGACAACAACGTCAACGTGCTCGGCGTCCAGGTGGCCGACGCCCTGAACGGCGTGGGCGTGACCGTGCCGATCCTGACCGGCGCCTCCGAGGCCGACTCGGGCTCCGCCCCGGACACCTGCATCGCCGAGGCCGACAACTGAGACCGGACCCCACGGGGTCCTGGGTCGACCGACCCTGATCCGGCCGAGAGTCCCGGTGCGGTCTGACTGCACTCCGGATCCCCGGGACGGTTTTCTGGGTGAGAGCCGGCCGGGTCACGGAAAAAACGGGTGCGGACGGGAATTACTGGTACTAATTCCCGTCCGCACCCGGTGTTCTTCGGGTAGAACAACGACGAGCACCCGTATTCGACGCGAATGCGGGTGTTTCGTCGTGTCCGCGATCTTAGCTTCCGGCCGGTTGTGGCGCGACTCCGTCGGGCGCGCTGGTGCCCTCCGTCACCTCCGGCAGGCCGGCCGCTTCGGCCAGTTCCCTGGCCACCACGTACTCGCCCAGCTGCCTGCCGAGCTCGGCGTAGGCGCCGAACTTGCCGTCGTCGAAGAACTGGTCGCTCGTGCCGTCCCGCGGGAACTCCGGGTGGTGCGCGGCGTAGGACAGCAGCTCGTAGGGCAGGTCCCGCCACAGCAGCGCCTTCGCCACGATCAGCCGTCCCACCCCGGCCTGTCCGCTCTCCGGCGGGTAGTGGATCGTCCCGGTGATCACCGGGCTCTCCGACAGCCTGCTGTTCAGGTTGCTGAGCGGGTGCTCCGGCGAGAGCGGCTCCCCGCCGCCGGGTTCGGACCGCCACGGGTCGTCCAGCGTGACCCGCACGCCCAGCTCCTGCGCGGCCAGCGCGAGCGCCGAGGCCAGCCCGCCCGCTGTCGGCGGCGCGTCCGCGCCCGCGTCGATGCAGTAGATCGTCGTGCAGCGGCGGCGGAACAGCTCGACCAGGCCGAGGTTGTCGTAGTGCCCGCCGTCGGTGACGTGCAGCAGCCGGTCGGCGTGCGAGTGGATGCCGAGCACTTCGCGCAGCAGGTAGGGCAGTCGTCGTGCGTGCGGCAGCGCGGGGTAGGCCCAGGCGGCGCGGTCGGTGCGCGGCGGGCAGCGCAGCAGCACGTCCGGGTTGGGCAGCCACGTGCCCAGCCGGGCCCCGGACAGGGCGAGCAGGATCTGGTACCAGCGCGAGGCGCGGCCCATCGACGACGCGAACGCCGCCCCGCTGATCGCGACCGCGCCCTGGACGGTCAGGTCTCGACGGAACCGGCCCGGCACCGACTCCTGCAGCCGCGCGGTCTCGATCCAGCCGACGTCCGGGCCGCCGACCCAGCGGCTGTTCATCGTGAAGGAGACGGCGCCGAGGCCGGGGGAGGTGCGGCCTTCGCCGGTGAGGTTCGCCGCCGCCGCGAACACGACGCGCGGGAAGTTCTCGGCGTGCCCGTAGGTCGCGAGCGAGCTGCGTTCGGTGCTCGGGTAGGGCGCGGCGACGACCTGCCCGTCGTCACGGCGGACCCGGCGCACGGCGAACGTGCACGCCAGCCGTTCCCGGTAGAAGGGGTGCAGGCTGAGCGAGGTCTCGTCGATCAGCCCGCCGACGACGATCAGCACGACCACCAGACCGAGCGCGGCCCACAGCAGGTCCGGCTCGCCCAGCGGCGTGATCACCGAGGCGAACAGCAGCAGCCAGGCCAGGGCGAGGACCGTGGTCGTGATGATCACCAGGAGGCGCTGGGTGAGGCTGGTCGGCAGCGCCGCGGTGAGCGCGTCGAGCGAGTCGCGCGCCTTGGTGACGACCTTGCGGTTGCGCCAGCCCATCGTCGCCAGTGCGGACACGTAGGTCAGCAGCAGCGCGACGAACGGGCTGCCGAGCGTGATCGAGGGCGGGGTCAGGGTGAGCAGCCGGTCGGCCAGCCAGGCGATGGCGGGCAGGCCGAGCGTGAGCAGCGCGATCAGGCCGGCGAGCAGCGCGAGCCTGGTGGACAGGCGCCGGGCGATCTGGCGCAGCAGCGGCTTCGCCGGCGGGAGCCAGCGGGCCACCAGGGAGACCGCGGCGGCGAACACCAGCGTCAGGCCCAGTGACAGCAGCGCGCCCAGCCGGGGCGCGGGGTAACCGCCGTCGCCGGGGAACACGGTGAGCGGGACCTGCTGGTAGAGCCAGCCGGCGGCCACGCCGAGCACGACCGCGGGGGCGAACACCAGGAACAGCGACAGCACCAGGCCGCGGGCGATCACACCGAGGGCGGTGAGCAGCTCGGCCCGCGTGCCTGCGAGGTAGCTGACGTGACGCCGGACGTGGTCTTCCTCGACGCTGCCGGGGCCGAACGCGGTTTCCGGTGTCGCGACCGGACGGCCGCGGGGCGGCTCCTTCGGATCGGTCGCCGTGGTGAGGGCCTGCACCAGCGCGCCCGCGGTGTAGCCGCCGCCGGAGACGGACACCAGGTACTGGGCGCCGAGGAGCCGTTGCCGCAGCGGCTGGAGCGCGCCGAGCGCGACGCTGGCCGAGCGGATCCCGCCGCCGGACAACGCGAACCCGGTGCCGCCGGTCGGTTCGCCCGGGGGCAGGCGGTACCCGTTGCGCCACCGGGTGGCTGCCGTGGTTTCGCCTTCGTCGCAGGCGCCGTCGGGGTCCTCTGGTTTGAGCGCGGCGGAGCACACGCCGTCGGGCGGGTCGTGCTTCACCGGCCGCGCCGAGCGGAGCAGGGTGAGCACGATGCCGTAAAGCGCGAGCAGGAGCGCCGGGAGCAGCCCGGCGAACTTGGTGACCGCGGCCGCACTGGCCAGCTCGAGCGGGACGGGGGCCGGATCGCGGGTGGCGACCAGCAGGAACACGTTCTCCAGGACGTCCGAGACGACCGCGACCAGCCCGGCGATGCGGCCGAAGCGGGCGACCTCGTACATCGCGGTGCCCGGCCGGCAGACCCACAGCGCGGCGGTGGTGCCCAGCAGCACGGCGAGCCCGTAGCCGGCGATCAGCGCGAAGTCCCACCACAGGGTGGCGGCGGTGCCGGGCGGGAACGGCAGCGGCTGGCCGCGCCCGCCGAGCTGACGCCCGGCGATCCCGGTGTCCTCGGCGAAAGCCAGGTACAACCCGGTGCCGAGCGCGGCGAACAGGAGAGCGGCGACGGCGGTCGAGGCCGCCCTGCCCCGCCCCGGGACCTCGCCCGCCCTGGGCAGCAGCTCACGCCAGCGCATCCTCGCCTCCCCAGCGGATCCGCACAGTACTGCGTGGAGTGTGGTGGCGGTGGCTCCCGGTGTAAAGGCGGGGCCGGATGAACAGCCCGTAACCGTTATGCGTGCGCCGGTTCGGCCAGCACGTCGCGCAGGACGGGCTCGAGGTCACTGTCGAGCACTGCGCCCCGGAGGCCTGCCGGTTCACCAGTCCCCGGCCGGACTCGTCGGGCACCGACGGGAGTTCACGTCGAAGGTGGACACGGAATTCGCCGCCGTGCCCGGTCAACACCACGCCTACGTCCTGAGCACAGGGACCTTCGGACTCGCCGCGGACAGACGGCGCACGAGGATCCGCAGAGGCCGAGCACCACAAGCCGATGGCGGACAGCGACGAACCCGGAACGGTGGCGCTCGGACCGGTCAGGTCCGGGATCTCCCGCCACTCGGAGCCGGTTCATGCGGTGAGGCTATCGGCGCCGCCCCCGGGGGAGATCCGCGGCCGGTCAGGGCACGAGCACCACCTTCCCGGTCGCCTGGTCGTCCTCCAGGTAGCGGTGCGCTTCGGCGACGTCGTCGAGGCTGAAGACCCGGTCGACGTGCGGGTTGGAGGACCCCGGCCTCGACCTGGTCGACGACCCGCTACCCGCCGCGCCGCGCACGGTGTCGCTGTGGAAGGCGGTCAGCCTGGTGCCGGTGGGGATCATCGCGATCGGCTGGAACGCCGGGATCAGCCAGCCGCTGAGCGGACCCGCCACGCACACCGTTCCGCCACGGCGGACCAGCCGCAGCGAGTCCAGCGCCGTGCTCGTGCCGGCCAGGTCGAGGACGTGATCAGGGCCCTCCGGCCACGCCGCGATCGTCAGCGGCCCGCCGTTGTCGACGAGGACGTGGTCGGCGACCAGCGCCGCGGCCTTGTGCCGCCGCCGGGTCGTGGCGGCGGTCTCGGCGCCGAGCGCGGCCGCGATCGACGCCGCCGCCCATCCCCACCGACGATGTGCCCCCGCGGATCAGCAACCGCTCACCGCGCGCCACCCCCAGCGCGTCCAGCGCGCCCTGCGCCGTCAGGTACGTCTCCGGCAGCGCGGCGAGCGCCTCCCACGGCAGGCGAGTCTCGACCGGCATCAGCCTCCTGCGGTTGCGGGGCGCCGGGCTGAACCGGTCGGAGCTGCGAACCCGCCAGGGCCACTCCCCCTCCGTGGTCTTCCCGCGGGTGCTGGGAATCGAGTGCGTGGGCGAGCTGGCGCCGTCGACCGACCCACGGCTGGCGGAGGGCAGCATCGTCGCTTCGGTGATGGGCGAAATCGTGCGGGCGTCCTCATGCGATCCACTGTCGCGGGCGCCGGAGGTGGCGGGCGGGACGAGCGCCGACCACTCCCACACGCGAGGGCACCTGGTTTACGCGGCCCAAGGCGTCCTGTCCGTGCACACCGAGGGCGGCACGTCGATCGTCCCCGCCAACCGCGTCGCGTTGATCCCGGCGGGCTGCCCGCACCACCACCGCGCGCACGGGCACACCGACATGCGGATCGTCTTCCTGCCGCCGTCGCCGGCCCAGCTGGCGCCCGCCCGGCCGGCCGTGTTCCTGGCCTCCGCCCTCGCCAGGGAGGTCCTGCTCGCGCTGACCGGTCCCCGCGACCGGGACCGCGCCGCGAACGCGCGGCTCCGCCGGGTGCTCGTCGACGAACTCCGCGAAGCCGGCGAGCAGCCGCTGCAACTCCCGGAGCCCCGCGACGACCGGCTGCGGGCGGTCGCGCGGATCCTGTACGAGCAGCCCGCGGACAACACCCCGCTGGCCGGGCTGGGACGGCGGACCGGGGCCAGTGCCCGCACCCTCAGCCGGCTCTTCCGCCGCGAGCTCGGCATGAGCTTCTACCAGTGGCGGACCCAGGTGCGCGTCTACCACGCGCTCGTCCTGCTGGCCGAGGGCCACGACACCACGCACGTCGCCCACGCCTGCGGCTGGTCGAACCCCAGCAGCTTCATCGCGGCCTTCGCCGCCGTCGTCGGCACCACGCCGCGCCGCTACCGCGCGGACACACGGTGACCGGGAACTGTTAACCGGCGGACAATCCGGACATCGGCGCGCTAGCGTCAGGGGTGATGGACACCCACCTCGAACCCGCCCTGATCGGCCGTGACCACCCGGCGGGCCTGCTGCGCGCCGAGATCGGGCGGGCGGTGGACAGCCACGGCGGGCTCGTGCTGGTCACCGGGGAGCCCGGGATCGGCAAGACCACCCTGGTCACCGGCGCTGCGGACGAGGCGCGCCGGCTGGGGGCGCTCGTCCTCGGCGGCGCGTGCTGGGACTCCGGCAGCGCGCCCGGCTACTGGCCGTGGGTGCAGGTCCTGCGCGGGCTGCGGCGCGCCGCGACCGCCGACGAGTGGGCCGCCGTGGAACGGGACGCCGGGGGCGGGCTGGCGGTGCTGCTGGGCGAGGCGGACCCGCGGGAGACTCCGGACGGGTTCCGCCTCTACGACGCCGTCACCAGCGCACTGGTCACCGCCTCGCACAGCCGTCCGGTGGTGGTCGCGCTGGACGACCTGCACTGGGCCGACACCGCCTCCCTCAAGCTGCTCGAGTTCGCCGCCGGGCACACCTGGTTCGAGCGGCTGCTGCTGATCGGCACCTACCGCGACGCGGAGGTCGAGGTCGCCGAGCACCCGCTGCGGCCGATGCTGTCCTCCCTGGTCGCCAAGGCCCGCACGATCACGCTCACCGGCCTGGAACCCGACGAGGTCGGCCGGCTCATCGCCCGCACAGTCGGCGAGACCCCGGGCCAGGACGTCGTGGCCGAGGTGCACCGGCGCACCGGCGGCAACCCGTTCTTCGTCGAGCAGGCCGCGCGCCTGTGGCACAGCGGCGGATCGGTCACCGCGATCGCGCCCGGGGTGCGGGACGCGGTGCGCCGCCGCCTGTCGCTGCTGCCGGAACCGGTCGTCGGGCTGCTGACCACCGCCGCGGTGCTCGGTCAGCAGTTCCACCGCCAGGTGCTCGCCGCGGTCGCCGCGATCCCCGCCGCGCCCGCCGACCGGCTGCTCGACCAGGCCGTGGCCGCGCGGCTGGTCGCCGTGCGCGGCGGCGGCCGGTTCGCCTTCGCCCACGACCTGGTGCGCGAAACGCTCTACGACTCGCTCGGCGAGGACGAGACCCGCGAACGCCACGCCGCGGTGGTCACCGCGCTGGAGGGCAACCCCGCGCTCGCGGACCGGATCCTGCCCGCCGAAGCCGCGCGGCACGCCTACCTCGCCGGCCCGCTGGTGCCGCCGTCACGGGCGGTGGACCTGCTCGTCGCCGCCGCGCGGGCCGCGTCCGGCCGGATGGCGTTCGAGGAAGCCATCGGGCACTTCCGCCGCGCCGCCGAGATCACCGACGAGCCGCGGCGGCGTGTGCTCGTCCTGCTCGAACTGGGCGGCGAGCTGCACCACTTCGACGAGCCCACCGAGGGCTGGGCGGTGTTCGAGGAGGCGAGCGCCCAGGCCCGCGCGCTGGGCGACGCGGAGCTGCTGGCCCGCGTGGCGCTGACCGCCTACCGCTGGGGCGACGACGCGGAGCGCGCCGACCTGAAGGCCGGGCTGATCGCCGAGGCCCACCGCGCGCTGATCGGGCCGGGCGAAACCGAACGCCCGCTGGAGGACCGGGCCAGGGAGGTGATCGTCCAGCTGGGCAGGCTCGCCCGCGAGGACGGCGACGACGAGGCGCTCGGCTTCAGCCTGTCCACGCTGCACGACTCGATCTGGGGGCTGGGCACGGCGGTCGAGCGCGAAGCGCTGATGGCGGAGCTGGCGGAGGTCGCGCACCGCAGCGGGGACACCGAGACCGAGCAGTACGCCACCTCGCTGCGCTGGGTCGCGCTGCTGGAGCTGGGCGATCCGCGGTATTTCGACCAGATGCGGGCGTTCGTGGCGCTGGCCGAGCAGGGCGACTCCCGCCGGATGCAGTTCGGCGCGCAGATCGACCAGAGCATCCTCGCCGGGTTCCAGGGCCGCTTCGCCGACGCGGAGGCCCTGTTCGACGATGTCCTGTCGACGCCGGAACAGGTGCACCACACCCACTTCCTGCCGATGCTGCGCCACCACCGGTGGTCGCTGCTGCTGCAGCAGGGCCGGTTCGACGAGCTCGCCGAGTTCCACGCCGGCCTCGGCCCCGGCGACTACCCCTATCCGGGACTGCTGGAGGCCACCACCGCGGCGCAGCGCGGCGACGCGGCCGCGGCGGCCGAGTACCTGGCCGGGCTGGGGGAGCGGGATCCGTTCCCGCGGTCGTACCTGCCGATGTTCCTGCGGCTGCAGGCGCAGACCGCGGCGGCCGCCGGTGACGAGCGGCTGGCCGAGCGGGCCAGGGAAGCGCTGCTGCCCTACGACGGGCAGTGGCTGGTGTCGGTGTTCGGGTTCGAGATCAGCGGCCCGGTCACCCTCTGGCTGGGGAAACTGGCCGCGTCGGGGCGGCGCTGGGACGAGGCGCTGGAGCGGTACCGCGCGGCCGAGCGGTCGGCCGAGTCGATGTGGGCCCGGCCGTGGGTGGTGGAAGCCCGGCTGGCGCGGGCCACCGCGCTGCTGGACCGGGCCGAGCCGGGCGACGAGCGCGAAGCCGCCGAGCTGCTGGACGTCATCGCCGCCGAGGCGGCCGAGCTGGGCCTGCGGCACGTGCCGGAACGCGTGCGGCGCCTGCGCGCCCGGGGCCACGAGCCGGCCGCCACCGGGGAGTTCCGGTTCACCGGCACGACGTGGACGCTCGCGCTGGCCGGGCGCACGGTGCACCTGCCGGACGCGAAAGGCCTGCGGGACCTGCACTTCCTGCTCAGCCACCCGGGCACCGACGTGCCCGCGGTGCGGCTGCTGGACCCGGCGGGCGGCGAGGTGGTGGTGGCCACCCGGCGCCTCGGCGGGGACGAGGTCCTCGACGACACGGCGAAGGCGGCCTACCGGCGCCGTCTCGCCGCGCTGGACGACGAGATCGACGCGGCGGCCGCCCGCGGCGACGACGACAGGGCCGCCCGGCTCGACAGCGAGCGGGCGGCCCTGCTGGAGGAACTGCGTGCCGCCGCCGGTCTCGGCGGGCGCACCCGGCGTCTCGGGGACGAGGCCGAGCGCGCCCGCAAGACCGTGACCGCCCGGATCCGCGACACCCTGCGCCGGCTGGACGGTCGCCACCCCCAGCTCGCCGAGCACCTGCGGGCGACCGTCTCGACCGGCGCGAGCTGCCGCTACGACCCGGGCGAACCCGGCATCACCTGGCGGCTTTAGGTGGGTTTCGGGCGGCGGAGCCGTCCGAACCACGCCCGCAACTCGCTCCGCTACCCGCACCGCCACGCAGGCCGGCGGGGCGACAGTTCCGTGTCACTTGCGGTTGTAGAGCCGCATCGTCAGCGTGCCGAACACCGCGAGCAGCGCGCCGCTGGCGATGAACGTCCACATGACGTCGCTGCCGTCCGGGGCGCCCATCATCAGGCTGCGGACCGCGTCGGACAGGATCGTCACCGGGTTGACGTTCACGAACGCCTGCAGCCAGCCGGGCATCGTGGCCGGGTCGACGAACACGCTGGACAGGAACGTCAGCGGGAACAGCACCATCATGCTGACGCTCATCACCGACTTCTCGGTGCGCAACAGCAGCCCGAACATGGTCCAGATCCAGGAGAACGCGAACGAGAACACCAGCAGCAGCCCGATGCCGGCGAGCACGCCGCCGACGCCGCCCGCCGGCCGGAAGCCGAGGATCAGCCCGACGCTGAGGATGACCGCCGAGGCCGTGCTGTAGCGGAACACGTCGCCCAGCAGCGCGCCCACCAGCGCGGCAGGCCGCCAGATAGGCAGGGTGCGGAACCGGTCGAACACGCCCTTCTCGATGTCGATGTTCACGCCCAGCCCGGTGTACATCGTGATCATCACGACGCTCATCACCAGGATCCCGGGCAGCAGGAACTGCAGGTACTGCGTGGTCGACCCGGCCAGCGCGCCGCCGAACAGGTAGGTGAACATCAGCGTCATCATGATCGGGAACGCGGTGACGTCGAACAGCTGCTCGGGCACGTGCTTGATCTTCAGCATGGCCCGCCAGCCGAACGTCAGCGACGCCGACAGCGCGCTGGGCCGTTGCGGCTGCTCGCCGGCGTCGAGCACGGCGTGCAGGCTTTCGGCCGCCGGGGTGTAGGCCGGGGTCGTGTCGGTCGTGGTCGCGGTCATGCCGCTGCCTCCTCTTCCGCGGGGTGGTCGGTCAGGGCCAGGAACACCTCGTCGAGGCTGGGCTGGCCGAGGGCGAAGTCGTCGACGGTGATGCCGGCCTGCGTCAGTTCGGCCAGCGCGCGGGCGGCGTGCTCGGCCGCGCCCAGGTCGGACTCGCCGCCGCCGATGCGTGCGGTCAGCGACACCGGGTCGCCGCCGAGCTCCACAGTGGACCCGAGTGCTCGGGCCATCACCCGCTGGGCCTCGGCGCGCTGGGCGCCGTCGCGCAGGCGGACGTGGATCGAGCCGGCGCCGACCGAGGCCTTCAGCTCGCCGGGGGTGCCCTCGGCGATCACCTTGCCGTGGTCGATGACCGCGATCCGGTCGGCGAGGTGGTCGGCCTCGTCGAGGTACTGGGTGGTGAGCAGGACCGTGGTGCCCTGCGCGACGATGATCCGCACGATGTCCCACACCTGGTTGCGGCTGCGCGGGTCCAGTCCCGTGGTCGGCTCGTCCAGGAACAGCACGTCCGGGGTGCGCAGGATGCTCGCCGCGATGTCGATGCGCCGCCGCATGCCGCCGGAGTAGTTCTTCACCTGCCTGCCGCCGGCGTCGGTCAGCCCGAACGCCTCCAGCAGCTGGTCGGCGCGGCGCCGCGCGGCCGGTTTGCGGTGCCCCAGCAGGCGGCCCAGCAACACGAGGTTCTCGATGCCGGTCAGGTCCTCGTCGATCGAGGCGTACTGGCCGGTGAGGCTCACCCGCTGCCGCACCGCGTCCGGTTCCCGCAGCACGTCGTGGCCGAACACCCTGGCCTGGCCGCCGTCTGGCCGGAGCAGGGTGGCCAGCACCCGCACCGCGGTGGTCTTGCCCGCGCCGTTCGGTCCGAGCACGCCGTACACGGTGCCGGCGGGCACGGCCAGATCCACGCCGTCCACGGCGCGGGTCTTGCCGAACACCTTGACCAGCCCGGACGTTTCGATCGCCAGGTCGCTCATGGTCCTTCCTTCCTTGTTCACGCCACGTAGGGGCGGGCCCGGCGGGCGGCGCGCAGCGCGGTGCCCCACCAGACGAGCTGGTCGAGCATCGGGTCGGCCGCGTGGCGGACGGCCTCGTCCCGCGGGCCGCCGTCGGGCCCCATGTCGAAGAGGTTGAAGCTCACGGTGTTGCGCAGCGTCACGGTGTGCAGCTCGGTGAACACCACACGCAGCTGCTCGACCGCGTACAGCCCGGCGCAGCTGCACCCGTAGGACACGAACGCCACCGGTTTGGCCTGCCACTCGTCGTAGGCGAAGTCGATCGCCTGCTTCAGGGAGGCCGGGAAGCTGCGGTTGTACTCCGGGGTGACGACGACGAACGCGTCCGCGCGGTCGATCCGGGAGGTGAAGGCCGTCATCGCCGGGGTGGCGCGGGCCGGGTAGCGGGCCGGGAAGTCGAACTCCGCCAGGTCCACCACGGACAGCTCGAGGTCGTCGCGCTCGCCCGCGGTGCGGGCGAACCACTGCCCGACCTGCTGACCGGCCCGGCCCTCCCGGGTGCTCCCGATCAGGACCAGGACCCTCAGGACGTCCTCCATGGCGGCCTCCTCCCGTTCTCGACCGGTAGGCGCTAGATCGGCCGCTAGATCCGGTCTAGCGGGCGGGGCCCGGGAACCGGAACCGGTCTCGCGGCTGCCAGACGCCGTCGAAGACGGCGAGCCACGCCTCGGTGAGCCGGGCCGCCAGTGGCAGCGCGGCCTCGACCGACCGCACCAGCGCGGCGGCCTCCCGGGGGCTCGCGCCCATCGCGACGGTCAGGTGCGCGCCGACGTCGTCGCCGGGCCGGCTGCCCTGGGGGAGGACCGCGGACCACCGCCGCCGCAGGGTCGCGATCAGCCCGGTCAGCGGATAGAGCGGCTCGGGCCGCAGGTACACGAACCCGTCGTGGTGGTGGCAGCGTTCGAAGCGGACCTCCATCGCGGGTTGCCGTTCGAGCAGTTCGGCCAGCGCCGTGACGGTGGCCTCGTCCAGGTCGGCGGCCGGCCGGAACGGGTACAGCAGCGAGATGTGCGCGGGCAGGCCCCGGCGGGCGGCCGGCGACAGTTCGGCCGCACGTGCCAGCAGCGGGTCGGCGGCCGGCACCGGGATCGCCAGCACGCTGCGTCCGCGCTCGGTCATGGACCGGTTCTACCGCGGATTTCGACCGCACCGGAAACGATCTCGCCGGGGTTACGCTCGACCGCGTGACGGAGCTGTCCTTCGAGCCGCTGTCGCCGGTGTCCTTCCTGGACCGGGCGGAGGCGGCCCACGGTGACCGGGTCGGGGTGGTCGACGGGGAGCGGCGGTTCACCTACGCGGAGTTCGCCGACCGGTGCCGCCGGCTGGCCGGGGCGCTCGCGCCGCTCGCGCGGAAGCGGCCGGTCGCCGTGTTCGCGCCGAACACGCACGTGCTGCTGGAAGCCAACTTCGGGGTGCCGTGGGCCGGGGTGCCGCTGGTCGCGGTCAACACGCGCCTGTCCGCCGGCGAGATCGCCTGGATCCTGGACCACTGCGAGGCCGCGGTGCTGGTGCACGACCCGGTGTTCGACGAGCTCGTCGCCGAGGTGCTGGACAGGCTGGGCAGGCCGGTCGAGGTGATCCGCGCGGGGGAGGAGTACGAGGGGCTGCTCGCCGGCGCGGCACCGCGGGCCGAGGCGCCGCGCGACGAGCGCGGCCTGCTGTCGATCAACTACACCTCGGGCACGACCGGTCGCCCGAAAGGCGTGATGTACCACCACCGCGGGGCGTACCTGCAGGCGCTGGCGATGGTCGGGCACACCGGGCTCTCGCCGTCGTCGGTGCACCTGTGGACGCTGCCCATGTTCCACTGCAACGGCTGGTGCTTCCCGTGGGCGGTGACCGCGGCCGCGGCGACGCACGTCTGCCTGCCGAAGGTCGAGCCGGCCCTGGTGTGGCGGCTGATCCGCGACGAGGGCGTCACGCACCTCAACGGCGCCCCGACCGTGCTGTCGATGCTCGCCTACGCCCCGGAGGCCGCGCCGGTCGCGCACCCGGTTCGCGTCGCCACCGGGGGCGCCCCGCCGAGCCCGGCGATCCTGCGCCGCATGGGGGAACTGGGCTTCGACGTCACGCACCTGTACGGGCTCACTGAAACGTTCGGGCCGATCATGATCTGCGACTGGCGCCCGGAGTGGAACACGCTGGACACCGCCGCGCAGGCCCGGCTCAAGGCACGGCAGGGCGTGGGGAACCTGGTGTCCTGCCGGGCCCGGGTCGTCACCGGGGACGGGTCGGACGTGCCCGCCGACGGCGTGACCACCGGCGAGATCGCGGTGCGCGGCAACAACGTCATGCTGGGCTACTACCGGGATCCCGACGCCACCGCGCAGGCCGCGCCGGACGGCTGGTTCCGCACCGGCGACCTCGGCGTGATGCACCCCGACGGCTACGTCGAGCTGCGCGACCGCAGCAAGGACGTGATCATCTCCGGCGGCGAGAACATCGCCAGCGTCGAGGTGGAGCAGGTGATCGCCGACCACCCGGCGGTGCTGGAGGTCGCCGTCGTCGCGGTGCCGGACGACCACTGGGGCGAGGTGCCCGCGGCGTACGTGACGCTGCAGGAGGGGGCGTCGGCGACCGCCGAGGAGATCATCGAGTTCGTCCGGGGGAGGATCGCGCGGTTCAAGGCACCCAGGCGGGTGGTGTTCGGCCCGCTGCCCAAGACCTCCACCGGCAAGATCCAGAAATACGTGCTGCGTGACCAGGCGTGGGCCGGCCACGCGTCGCGTATCCGATGAGTAACGACACGGGTTAGCGGTCCACCCGGCGGGGTAGCCGGTGAGCAACGAACGCTGAGCAGGGGTGGGCGCGAATGTTGTGGTTGATGTTGCTCGTACCGATCGTCATCCTGGTCTTCACGGTGAGCCTGCAGAAGTTCGAGGCCGTCATGCTCGAGACCGATCCGCTGCGGGACCGCCGTCGCTACCGATGAGGTGAGGGGATGATCACGGTCTTCCTGGTCGACGACCACGAGGTGGTGCGGCGCGGAGTCGCGGACCTGGTGGACGCCGACCCGGAGCTGACCGTGGTCGGCGAGGCTTCGACGATGGGCGAGGCGCTGGCGCGGATCCCGGCGGCACGGCCGGACGTGGCGGTGCTGGACCTGCGGCTGCCCGACGGCAGCGGCATCGAACTGTGCCGGGAGCTGCGGTCCCGGATGCCGGAGCTGCACTGCCTGATCCTCACGTCCTACACCGACGAGCAGGCGATGCTCGACGCGATACTGGCCGGCGCCGGCGGATACGTCGTGAAGGACGTGCGGGGCATGGAACTGGTGTCGGCGGTGCGGCAGGTCGGGGCCGGGAAGTCGTTGCTGGACAACCGGGCCGCTTCGGCGCTGATGTCCCGCATCCGGGACGAGGCCGCGCCGTCCGGCGCCGTGGCGCGGCTGTCGGAGCAGGAACGCAAACTGCTCGACCTGATTGGCGAGGGACTGACCAACCGCGAGATCGCCGAACGCATGTTCCTGGCCGAGAAGACCGTGAAGAACTACGTGTCGCGGCTGCTGCACAAGCTCGGGATGCAGCGCCGCACCCAGGCGGCCGTGCTGGCCACGAGCCTGCGCCGGGACCGGCCGGGCCGCCGGTAGCGGCGGCCCGGCCGCGGGTGTTCCGGCGTCAGCGGACGTTGAAGGTGTCCGGGTCGGGCCCGGTGCGCAGGCCCTTCTCCAGCTTCGCCAGCTCGGCGAGGTCGCTCTCGTCGAGTTCGAAGCCGAACACGTCGAGGTTCTCCTTGATCCGGGACGGCGTGACCGACTTCGGGATCACGACGTTGCCCAGCTGCAGGTGCCAGCGCAGCACGATCTGCGCCGGGGTGCGGCCGTGCTTGTCCGCGAGCGCGGTGATCGCCTGCTCGCCGAGCAGCTCGCCGCCCTTGGCCAGCGGGCTCCACGCCTCGGTCACGATGCCGTGCTGGGCGTGGTACTCCCGGAGCTCGGCCTGCTGCAGGTAGGGGTGCAGCTCGATCTGGTTGACCGCGGGCACGATCTGGCTCTCCTGCGCCAGCCGGTCCAGGTGGTGCGGCTGGAAGTTGGACACGCCGATCGCGCGGATGCGGCTGTCGGAGTAGAGCGTTTCGAACGCGCGCCAGGTGTCGGCGTAGCGGTCGGCCTCCGGGACCGGCCAGTGGATCAGGTACAGGTCCAGGTACTCCAGGCCCAGGTCGGCCATGCTCTTGTCGAACGCGCGCAGCGTCTCGTCGTAGCCATGGTCGGAGTTCCACAGCTTGGTGGTGACGAACAGCTCCTCGCGGGCGATGCCGGACTGGGCCAGCGCCTTGCCGACTGCGGCCTCGTTGGCGTACGCGGTGGCGGTGTCGATGCTGCGGTATCCGGCCTCCAGGGCCGCGGTGACCGCCTGGGTGGTCTCGTCCGCGGGGACCTGGAAGACCCCGTAGCCCACCTGCGGCATGTGGACGCCGTTGTTCAGTTCGACCGTGGGAATGGCGGTCATGTCTTTCCTTTCGCTGTCGTTCATCGGTGGACGGCCGGGATCTCCGGCTGCGTCCGGGCGGCCGGGCGCCGGTCGAGCGCGCCGGAGACCAGCGCGACGCCGAGCCCGGCGGCGGCCAGCACCGCGCCGATCCAGTTCGGAGCGGTGTAGCCGAGGCCGTGGCTGATCGCGAGCCCGCCCAGCCAGGCGCCGCCCGCGTTGCCGAGGTTGAAGGCCGCGATGTTCGCGGCCGACGCCAGTGCCGGCGCGTCCCCGGCCTTGGCCATGACGCGTGCCTGCAGCGGCGGCACGGTCGCGAACCCGGCGGCGCCGAACAACGCGATCGTGACCGCGGCGGGGAGCTGCGCGTGCGCGGTGAAGACGAACGCGACGAGCACCACGGCCAGCGCGGCCAGGATGACGTACAGGCTCGGCATCAGCGCGCGGTCGGCGGCCTTGCCCCCGAGCAGGTTGCCCACCACCAGGCCCCCGCCAAACAACACGAGGAGCCAGGTCACCGCGCCGGGGGAGAAGCCGGCGACGCCGGTCATCATCGGGGCGATGTAGGTGAAGGAGGCGAACACCCCGCCGAAGCCGAGCGCGGTCATGGCCAGCGCGAGCCACACCTGCGGCCGCCGGAACACGGCCAGCTCGCTGCGCAGGCTCTGGCCCTCGGTGACGGGCTGGCGGGGGACGAGCGCGACGACGCCCAGCAGGGCGATCACGCCGAGGCCGGCCACCGCCCAGAACGTGGAGCGCCAGCCGAGCTGCTGGCCCAGCGCGGTGCCGCCGGGCACGCCGAGCACGTTGGCGACGGTCAGGCCGGTGAACATGATCGCGATGGCGCTCGCCTGGCGGGACTTCGGCACGAGCGAGGCGGCGACGACCGAGCCGACGCCGAAGAACGCGCCGTGCGAGAGGGCGGCGACCACGCGGCCGGTCATGAGCAGACCGTATCCGGGGGCGATCGCGGAGACGACGTTGCCCGCGATGAACAACACCATCAGGCCGGTGAGGACCGTCTTGCGCGGCACCTTGGAGCCGAGAGCGGTGAGCAGGGGCGCGCCGACCACGACGCCCAGGGCGTAACCGGAGATCAGGAGCCCGGCCGTGGGCACCGAGACGCCGAGGTCGGTGGCGACCTCGGGCAGCAGGCCCATGATCACGAACTCCGTGGTGCCGATGCCGAAGGCGGCGATGGCCAGCGCGATGAGGGCGACAGGCATGTGGTTCCTCGTGAGAGATTGGGGGATCAGCGTGGGCAACTACCCGCTTTCGCAATAGTTGCATGCGCCTGTTATTGCCAACGACGGCTAGACTAGCAGGCAAGTAGACTGGGGGCCTGCGAGGAAGAGGTGAAGCGTGTCACTGCCCGACGACGCGGTCGAAGCCCGCGCACACGGCTGGCGGACCCTGGCGGCGCTGCACGCCCGGATCGAGGACCGGCTGGAGCGCGCGCTGCAACGCGACCACGAGCTGTCCGTGAGCGAGTACACGGTGCTGGAGGTGCTGTCCCGCCAGGACGGCTTCCACCTGCGCATGAACCAGCTCTCCAGTGCCGTCGTGCTGAGCCAGTCCGCGACGACGCGGCTGGTCAGCAGGCTGGAGGACCGGGGGCTGCTGCAGCGTTACCTGTGCCCGACCGACCGGCGCGGGATCTACACCGAGGTGACCGCCGCGGGGCGGGAGCTGCTGGACGCCGCGCGGCCCACGCACGACCGGGCGCTGACGGAGGCGCTCGCGGCGGCCGAGGAGCTGCCGGAGCTGGCGCCGCTCGTGGCGGCGCTGCAGGCGCTGGAGTTGCCTGCGGCGGCTGGGCGCTGACGGCGCTGACGGAGCGCTGGCGGCGGCTGGGGCCTGCCGGAGTTGGCGCCGGGCGCTGGAGTTGCTGGCCGCCGCCGGTGCTGGCTGGGCGAAGGAGCTCCCCGAGTTGGCGGCGCTGCAGGCGCTGGAGCGCCCCGCCGGCGGTCGGGCGCTGATCGCGCCCGCCTTCGGGGAACCGCCGCCGCGGTTCGGCCGCGGCTGCTCCGTGCGCGGTGGTGGAGGTGGTGGAGGAGCTGCCGGAGGTGGCACCAGGCGCTGGAGTTGGCAGCGGCCGCTGGGCGCTGATCCCGCCCGGCTCGCGGCGGTGATCCCCGGTGGCCCGGAAGGGCAGACCGCCGCTTCGATGTGTGACGCTCGCGGGCTAGTCCGAAGTGGACAGCCCGTGCGCCGCGAGCCAGGTTCTGGCCCGGCGCGGCGACGCGCGGGCCAGCCAAGCGTCCTGGACGATCTCGGCCAGCTCGTCGTAGTCCAGCCGGCCGACATGCGCCTCCCGCAGCAGCACCGACGGGTGCCCGCGGAAGTGGGGCGTCGTGAAGAACGGCGAGCGCTCGTCGGCGACGAGGGCTTCCTTGTCGGCCTCGGAGCCGACCCAGAACACGATCACGTCCGGGTAGCGCTCGCCCGTCACCGGGTCGGCCGCGTCCGGGCGCGGGTTGCGGAAGAACACGAACGACCGCCCGCCGACCTGGTAGACGGGCCTGCCCCGGGTGCCTTCGACGCGCTGGACGTGCGGCATCGCCATGGCCAGGTCGTGCACGTCCTGGACGCGTGCGCGCCGGGCGGTCAGCCGACCGCCTCGTCGGTCGGCCCGAGACCGGTCTCGTCGACCGATGACGTGCCCCCGTCGGCGAGGCGCTGACGCAGCAAGGCCTTCCCCTGCTCGGCCCCCTTGCGGCTCTCACCCTGCGCGCGGCGGAAGAACTCGGCCAGTTCGCTGTCGCCGTCCCGCTCGGCGTCGGCGATGTACTGCTCCAGGCGCAGCGCGTTGCTGAGGCAGGCCTCGACGAACCAGATGATGTTGTAGTCCTTGTCCTGGGTGCCCGTGACCTGCCCGGTCTCGCTCGTCGACATCGGGTCCTCCTTCCGGGTTGACGGAACCGGGTACCCACGCTGCGCCCGGTCAAGCACGCCATCCGCCGGAATCCTGGCTGCGGAGCTTCGCGATGCGCGAGGATGGGGCGGCATTTCCACACCGGGAGGTCAGCGTGTTCGGCAGGTTCAAGCGCAACCGCGCCGCGCAGCCGCGGCCCGTTTCGACGGCCGGGGTGCCGCGGTGGCCCTTGGAGGCGTGGCGGCGCCAGGACCTCGACCCGGACAGCCCGGAGTACGCCGCGGTCTGCCTGACCCCGGCGTTCCCGGAACACGACGAGCCCCGCATGCTCGACGACGCGACGCTGCGCCGGATCGTGGCGGTGCGCTCGGCGGCGGAGATGGACCGGCTGGCCGGCGAGTTGTCCGCCGACGAGCGTTACGCCGGCCTGGACACCGTGTACGGCTGGCTGGTGCGGGCCTACCTGGGCACGGACCGGGAACTCGAGGTGATCGAGGAGGGGCTGCGCGGCTGCCCCCGCAAGTACGGCGTGCTGGACCTCGCCGGGACGGCGATGCTGCGGCGCGGCCGGGCCGCGGACGCGCTCTACTACTGGGCGCAGTCGGTGACCAACGCCGAGTCCGTGGGCGAGGCCGACGACGCCACCGCCTACGACTTCCTGATCGTGGCCGCGCGCGCCATGGCCGAGCCCGCGGCGGTGCTGGCGTTCGGCGTGCGGGCGGAGACCCAGTACATCGCCCTCGACGACGAGCACACCGACCTGGTTTCGCGGTTGTTCCGCAGGCCCACCGAACCGATGCGCGTCGTGGTGCGGGGCTTGGCCGAGCGGGTACTGGGCTGAGTGCGGTGGCCGCTGCCTGACCGCGTCCTGCTACCGCAGGCGGGGACCGTGCTCCCTCGAACCAGCACCGGGCGTCGCGCTGTCAGACCCCTGTCGCGCGGCGGCGAGCCAGTGCCGGAACCCCTTCGGAATTCTTCCAGCTCCACCGGCCGGCGCGAGCTAGCGTGCTCCCATGTGGGTGCGCCGCTGGCTCGTGCGCGGGCTCGCGGTGGCGAGCGGCTGCCTGCTGGTACTCGCTTTTCCCGCGCCGGCCCTGTGGTGGCTCGCGTGGGCCGGGCTCGTTCCGCTGCTCGTGCTGCTCGCCAGGGCGGGCTCGGTCCGCGAGGCGGTCTGGCGCGGTTTCCTCGCCGGGGCCGGGTTCTTCCTCGCCTTCTTCCACTGGGTGCTGCCGCACGTGGGGCTGCTCGCCCCGGTGCTCGGGCTCGTCGGCGGCCTGCTGTGGGTTCCGTTCGGCGTCGTGGCGCACCGGCTGCTGCGGGAACCGACCGCGGGCCGCGCCGCGCTCGCCGCCGTCGTCCTGCCGTCGGTGTGGGTCGCGGTCGAGGCGGTTCGCTCCTGGGAACGCCTGGGCGGCGCGTGGGGACTGCTCGGGCTCACCCAGTGGCCGGTGCGGCCGCTCCTCGCGCTCGCCTCGCTCGGCGGCGTCTGGTTGCTCGGCTTCGTCATCGTCGCTGTCAACGTCGGGCTCGCCGTCGCGGTGCTCGCGGGTCCCGCGCGGACGTTCGGGGCAGGCCTGGCCCTCGGCATTTTCGCGCTGGTCCTCGGCTACGGGCTGCTGCGGCCCGATCCCGAGCCCACCGGCAGCCTCCGCGTCGCGGGTGTGCAGCCCGGTCCGGTGCACGGCGCGGAGGAACGGTTCACCGCGCACCTGGAGCTGACCCGCCGCGCCACGGGGCAGGACGTCGTCGTCTGGGGCCAGAGCAGCACCCCCTTCGACCCGGCCACGCGCCCCGGCGCGGTCGACCGGCTGCGCGCGGCGGCCGCCGCGGCCGGCAGTGACGTGCTGGTCAACGTCGACGCCCGCGCCGCCGACGGGCGCATTCGCAAGACCACCCAGCAGTACGGTCCGGACGGCCTGGCCGGGACGTACGAGAAACGCCGCCTGGTCCCCTTCGGCGAGTACGTGCCGCTGCGCCCCCTGCTCGGCGGCGTGCTGCGCGGCACCGGCATCGCCGAGGAGGACCGCGCCCCGGGCGGCGCGCCGGCGATCCTGCGCATCGGCGAGGCCGGGGCGGGCCCGCTGATCTCCTACGAGTCGATGTTCCCCGACCTGCGCCGCGAGCTCGTCCGCCTGGGCGCCGACGTGACGATCGTGCAGGGCTCGCTCACGTCGTTCCACGGCACCTGGGCGCAGCCGCAGCAGGCGAGCGCCGAAGCGGTCCGCGCCGTCGAGTCCGGACGGTCCGCGGTGATCGTCGAACTGAACGGCACGTCCGCCGCGTTCGACGCCGAGGGCAGGCGGCTGGCCTGGATGCCGCCGGACGAGCGCGGCGTCTTCGTCGTGGACGTGCCGCTGTACCAAGGCGCCACCCCGTACGTCCGGTGGGGCGACTGGGTTCCGGCCGCGGCGTTCGGCATCACCGCCGCGGCAGCCGCCCGCGCGCTGCTGATCCGCGCGCGGGCGGCGCTCACTAAACGGTGGCGGCCGCCTTGCGGATGACGTCGGCGACCTCGGCCGGGTGCGACAGCATCACCAGGTGCGAGGAGTCGATCTCGACGGTCGTCATGCCGGCCCGCTGGTAGCCGAACCGCTCCACCTCCGGGTTGATCGTCGTGTCCGAAGTGGACACCACACCCCAGGACGGCTTGGTCCGCCACGCCGCCGCGGACGCGGGTTCGCCGAACGCGGCCGCGGCCAGCGGGCGCTGCGACACGGCCAGCACGCGGGCGAGGTCCTCGTCGACGTCGGCGGCGAAGATCGACGGGAACTTCGCCACGTCCACCGACACGTCGATGCCCGGCTCGTCCGAGCCCTCGACCGGGTACGGGGTCTGCACCAGCGCGGACGCCAGCGGCGAGTCGGGGAACCGGCCCTGCAGCTCGCCGAGGCTTTCGCCCTCCTCCAGCGCGTACCCGGCCAGGTACACCAGCGCCCGGACGTTCTCCTCGACCCCGGCCACGGTGATCACCGCGCCGCCGTAGGAGTGGCCGACGAGCACGACCGGCCCGTCGATGGCCCGGACCACCGAGGCGATGTAGGCGGCGTCGCCGGACAGGCTGCGGTTCGGCACGGCCGGGACGCGCACGTCGAGGCCGGCGGCGAGCAGCTCGGGCACGACCCGGGCGAAGCTGGAGCCGTCGGCGAAGGCGCCGTGCACGAGGACGACGGTGGGGGTGGTCATGGGATCTCCTTGGGTTCTCGCGGTCACGGGTGCAGCGCGTCGCGCAGGAAGTCGCCGGCCTGCCGGGTCGCGGCGCGGGCGGCGTTGGTGTCGCGCAGGGCGTCGAGCATGACGAAGTCGTGGATGATGCCCTGGTACCGGACCGCGGTCACCGGAACCCCGGCGGCGCGCAGCTTGTTCGCATACGCCTCGCCTTCGTCGCGGAGCACGTCGGCCTCGGCGACGATCACCAGCGCGGGCGGGAGCCCGGCCAGGTCGTCCAGGGTCGCGCGCAGCGGCGAGGCGGTGATCTCGGCGCGCTGCGCCGGGTCGGTGGTGTACTGGTCCCAGAACCAGAACATGCCCTCGCGCGCGAGGAAGTAGCCCTCGGCGAACTGGTGGTAGGACGGCGTGTCGAACGAGGCGTCGGTGACCGGGTAGAACAGGACCTGCGCGGCCAGCGCCGGACCGCGCCGCTGCTTGGCCATCAGCGTGATCGCCGCGGACATGTTGCCGCCCACGGAGTCGCCCGCGACGGCGATGCGCGCGGGGTCCAGGCCCTGCTCCGCGCCGGAGGCCGCGATCCACTGCAGCGCCGCGTAGATCTCCTCGATCGCGATCGGGTAGCGCGCCTCGGGGGACCGGCTGTACTCGGTGAACACCACGGCGGCGTTCGCGCGGACGGCCAGCTCGCGGATCAGGCGGTCGTGGGTGTGGGCGTTGCCGAACACCCAGCCGGCGCCGTGCGTGTAGAGGATCACCGGCAGGGTTCCGGTGGCCCCGGCCGGTTTGACGATGCGCACCTGCACCTCGCCGGACGGGCCGCCGGGCACGGTGAGGTCGGTGATGTCGGCGTCGGGGCGGGCTACGCCCTCGCCGGCCTGCACCGCGTCCACGGTCTTGCGGCCCTCGGCCGGGCCGAGCTGGTAGAGGAACGGCGGCTTGCTGGTGGCCTCGACGAACTCCTGTGCGGCGGGCTCGAGGACCGGTCTGCTGGTCGGGTTCTCCGTCATGCGGCCGACAGTGTCACGCGTGCCCGCCGCCGCGCATCGGTCGATCGACGCAAGTGCGCGAGACCAGTCGGCCGGAGCGCGCCGCTTGACGCGGGTGATGGGTGGGTGGCCCGCGAGGGCGGAGTGTGCGCGTTCAGTGTTGTGGTGCTGGCCCCTTGCGGGCACGGCTGCCGGGCGGTGGGTGTTGGAGGTCCGGGGCTGGGCGTGGGCGGATCCGAGCCACAACAGCTAAACCAGCTCGCCGCGCAGGAACTCCCCGCCTTGCGCCACCGCGGCGCGGGTGGCCGGGATCGACTCCAGCGGGCGCAGCGACGCGAAGTCGTGGGTGGTGCCCGGATAACGCGTCGCGGTGACGCGCACTCCGGCTTCCCGCAGCCGCTCGGCGTAGCGTTCGCCCTCGTCGCGCACCACGTCCGCCTCCGCGGAGACGAGCAGCGCGGGCGGCAGCCCGGCCAGGTCCGCCAGCGACGCGCGCATCGGGACCGCCATCGGCTCGGCCAGGTCGGCCGGCCGCTCGGCGTACTGCTCCCAGCACCACCGCGCCTGCCGGCTGGTCAGCAGGTACCCCTCGGCGAAGCGGCGGTGCGACGGCGTGTCGCACCGCGCGTCGGTGAGCGGGTAGTAGAGCAGCTGCGCGCGCAGCCGGGGACCGCCACGCCGCTTGGCCATCATCGTCAGCGCGGTCGCGATCGTGGCGCCGGCGCAGTCACCGGCCACGGCGATGCGCGTCGGGTCAAGGCCGAGGTCGGCGGCGTGCTCGACGGCCCAGGTGAGCAGCGCGTAGCACTCCTCGACCGCGACCGGGTACCGCGCCTCCGGGGTGCGGGTGTACTCCGGCACCAGGAACGCCGCACCGGAGGCCAGGGCGAGATCGCGCACCAGCCGGGAGTGCGTGCGGGCGTCGCCCACCATGAACCGTCCACCGTGGACGTACAGCACCGCGGGCCGCGCGGTGGCGGGACCGGCCGGGCGGACGTCGTAGAAACCGACCAAACCGGACGGACCGACCGGCGCCACCGCGAACCGGGCGGGCACCTGCTCGTCCTCGATCGCGTAGCCCTGGGATTCCAGCAGGGCGGTCCGGCCGTCCTCGGGGCCCAGCTCCTGGAGGTGCGGCGGGCCCGCCGAGGCGCGGACCAGGCGTTCCACCGCCGGATCGAGCACCGGCGGGGGCTCGGGCGGCTCCGCGCCCGGCTGCTGCGATCCCATCGGCCTCACCTCTGACCGGGATCCTACAAGCGTGATCGCCGCGGCGGCCATCGACAACGTCACGTTCGGTTCCCTTCGCCCGATCCCATCGGCGAGACTGACCGGGCCATCGCCTCTGACCACCCGGGAGCACACCCATGGACCTCATCGGGCGGGACGAGGAAGTCCGGGCGGTCACCGCCGCCGTCGCCGCGGCCCGGACCGGGCCACGCAGCCTGCTGCTGCTCGGCGAAGCCGGTGCGGGCAAGACGAGCCTGCTCACACTGGCGACCGCGCGCGCCACCGTCGACGGCTACACCGTCCTCGCCGCGCAGGGCTGCCCGGCCGAAGCCGAGCTGTCCTTCGCCGTACTGCACCAACTGCTTCGCCCCCTCCTGCCCGAACTCGCCGCGCTCCCGCAACATCTCGCGGAGGCGGTCGCCGCCGCGTGCGGGATCGCCGAGTCCGCACCCGACCCGACCGCGCTGCGGCTGGGGGTGCTCGCCCTCCTCGGCGAGGTGGCCGGCCGCGGGCCGGTGCTGGTCACGGTGGACGACGTGCAGCTGGCCGACCGCGACAGCTGCGACGTGCTGACCTTCGTGCTGCGGCGGCTGACCACCGAGCGGATGGCCGTGCTGCTGGCCGCCCGCGCCGCCGTGCCGCCCGCGCGCGTCGACGCGACCGTGCCCGTGCTCACGCTCGGCCCGCTGACCGAGTCCGCCGCGGCCCGCCTGCTGGACAGCCTGCCGGGCGCCCCGTCCGGCCGCGCCCGGATCGAGGTGCTCCAGCGGGCGGCCGGCAACCCGCTCGCGCTGGTCGAGCTGGCCCGCGCGGTCGCCGACGGCCGGGACCTGCCGCGGGGCGCGCGCCTGCAGGAGATGTTCGCCGACCGGCTGAGCGCCCTGCCCGCCGGGACCCGCCGCCTGCTCGTCTACGCCGCCGCGGCCGAGCACGAGGACCTCGCCACGACGATGGCCGCCGCGGGCGCGGGCGACGACCTCTCCGGCTGGGCGCCCGCCGAACGGGACGGGCTGATCACCGTCGGCCGCGGCCGCGTCGTGTTCCGGCATCCGCTGGTGCGCGCCGCCGCCTACGACGGGGCGTCGGCCGAGATGCGGTCCCGGGCACACCGGGACCTCGCCACGGCGCTGGAGGCCGACCCGGCCCGCCGGGCCTGGCACCTCGCCGAGGCGGCGGTCGCCCCGGACGAGTCCGTCGCCGCCGCTTTGGAGGAAACCGCGGCGCTGGCGCAGCTGCGCGGCGGCCTCTACGCCACGGCCCGCGCACTGGAGCGCGCCGCCGAATGCACTCCCGATCCGGGGAAGCGGGCGCGGCGCTACGCCCGCGCCATCACCGCCGCCGACGAGTTCGGCGACCCGGCGTGGATCCGGGACCTCTACGCGCAGGTCACCCGGCTCACCACCGACCCCGACGTGCTGGGCGTGGCGGCCGCCGGAGCGGGGCACGGCCTGTCGCTGTCCGGGCACCAGCGGGAGGCGTTCGAGCTGCTGCGGCGGTCGCTGGAGGACCACCGCCCCCGTGACGGCAGCACCGCGCTCGCGCTGACCGGCGTGCTCGCCGCGGTCCGCATCCAGTCCGGCCTGCCCGGGCACCGCGCGCCGTTGGAGACGCTGGTCGCGCGGCTCGACCAGGACGACCCCGGCGATCCCGCGGGCCTGGTCCCGGCGCCGGTGCGGCCCGCGATGCTGGAAAACGTGCTGGCCCAGGCGGATCCGGACGCGCACGCGGTGCGGCTGGTGCGGGACACCGGATCCGCGGTGAACCGGCGCGTCGACGGCCCCGCCGACGTGGCCCGCCTGCTGTGCCTGTGCTCCACCGCGTGGTTCGCCGACGAGCCGGACCTGGCGATCGAGGCGTTCCGGCGGGCCCGGGCACACGGCGCGCTCGGCATGGTCGTCATGTGCATCCCGGCGCTGGCCTCGGCGATGATCGACACCGGCCGGTGGGCCGACGCCACGCGGCTGCTCGACGAGGCGGCCGAACTCGCCGTGGTGCACCGCTTCCGCTACCTGGGCGCCGACGTCGCCGCGCTGCGGGGCGAGCTGGCGGCGCTGCGCGGCGAGACGGCCGCCGTCGGCCCGGAGGCGTGGTCCGCGGTGGACCTCGACGAGAACCGCGCCACCCACGTCCGCTTGCTGCGGGCGACGAGCCTGGCGGCCGCGGCGGCGGGCGACCACGAAACCGCCTACCGGCATCTGCGCGCGCTCTACGGAGTGGACGGCACGCCCCTGCACTACTTCCTGTCCCCACGGTCCGTTGTGGACTTCGCCGCCGCCGCCCGAGCCGCCCGTGCGGACTTCGGTGAGGCGGCCGCGGTGCTGAACGCCGTGCGCGCCACGCAACCGGAACAGCCCACCACGCGGATGCGGCTGCAGCTGCACCACGCCGCCGCGCTCGTCGCCGAACTCGACGACACCGCCGCGCAGGCCGGCATCGAACGGTCCTACCGGCTGGCCATCGTGGACCCGGCGGGGGAGCAGTGGCCGCTGGAGCGGGCCCGGGCGCGCCTGCACTACGCGCAGTGGCTGCGCCGGCAGCGCCGCCCGCTCGACGCGCGGGGCCTGCTGTCCGCCGCGCACGACACGTTCGCCCAGCTGGGCGCCGCCGGCCTGGCCGACCGCGCCCGCCTGGAACTGCGCGCCAGTGGCGGCGGCGCGGCCCCGGCTCCGGGCGCCGACCCGCTGGCCGGGCTGACGGCGCAGCAGCGCGAGGTGGTGCTGTTGGCGGCGCGTGGCCTGCGCAACCGCGAGATCGCCGAGCAGCTGTTCCTGTCACCGCGCACCGTGGGCTCGCACCTGCACAACGCCTACCCGAAGCTCGGCGTGAGCGGGCGGCACCAGTTGCGGGAGGTCGTCGGCGACCCGCCGTAGAACCGGTCAGGAATCAAGAAGCGCAGGTCAGGGCGCCGCGAATAACGTTCCTGACATGACCTCGATCAACACCATCACCCTGGAAGTGGCCGACATCGCGGCCGCCGAGCGCTTCTACACCGCCGCCTTCGGGCTCGGCTCCCGGCTCCGCCTGCGGGCGGCCCAGGAGCAGACCACCGGCTTCCGCGGCTTCACCCTCTCGCCCATCGTGTCCCAGCCCGCCGACGTCGAGCTGCTGTTCCAGTCCGCAGTGGACGCCGGCGCCACCGTGCTCAAGCCGGTCGCCAAGAACATGTGGGGCTGCGGCGGCGTCGTCCAGGCCCCGGACGGCACGATCTGGAAGGTCGCCACCCCGGCGAAGAAGGACACCCGCCCGCCGTCCCGCGAGGTGCAGAACATCGTGCTGCTGCTGGGCGCGTCCGACGTGGCCGCGAGCCGCAAGTTCTACACCGGCCACGGCTTCACCGTCGCCAAGAGCTTCGCCCGCATGTACGTCGAGTTCGCCGCCGGGGAGGGCCCGATCAAGCTGGGCCTGTACCGCCGCCGCGCGCTGGCCAAGGACGCCGGGGTGCCCCCGGAGGGCAGCGGCGCGCACCGCATCGCGATTGGCGGTGACGGCGGCTCGTTCACCGACCCGGACGGGTTCGCCTGGGAAGCCACCACGTCCGCGGCGCTGTCCTGATGTGCCTGCACGAACCACCCGCACACCTGCGAACCAGAGGACTGAAGAAGGCGCGCCGCAAGCGTGTCGCGGACAAGGCTGCGGAGGCCGAGCGCGACGTGCTGGCGAAGAACGCCGCGATGCCCGAGTCCGACCGGGTGCCGACCGGCCTCCTGCACTCGGTGGTGGCGGCGAGCGCCCCGCACCTGGCGCGATGAACTTCGCCTGACCGAACCGTCCCCGAGGTCGGGGAGCGGATCGCGCTGCTGGTCAAGCAGGCGGCCTGCTGAGCGCGGTCACCAGGCCGTCCAGCCCGTCCACCCGCAGGTCGAACGAGTCGGACTCCGCGGGCGGGTCGCCGACCGGGCGGTGCACGTAGGCGGTCCGCATGCCCACCGCCTGGGCGCCGCGCAGGTCCCAGGCGTGGGCGGCGACCATGAGGACCCGGTCCGGCGCGCAACCGGCGACATCGATGGCGTGCCGGTAGATCTCCGGCGCCGGCTTGTATGCCCGCACGTCGGCACTGGACAGGGCCTGGTGCCAGCGCAACCCGGCGTGCGCGTTGAGCCGCAGCAGCGCGGCGTGGCCGGCGTTGGACAGGGCGAGCACGGGGAACCGCCGGGACACCTGGTCGAGACCGGCGACGGAGTCGGGCCACGCGGGGTGCCGCTGTCCGGCAGTGGCCAGCCGGGCGATCACCGCCGGATCGGTGATCCCCGCGCGGCCGGCCACCAGCTGTGCGGCCTCGGCGTCGAGGACCTCGGAGTCCGCGTAGTCGCGTTCACCCCGCCCGATGCGTGCCTGCTCGGTCTCGATGTGCTCCTGCCACACGGCGAGGAGTTCGTCCCCGGCCGCCGGGACCGCCTCGCGGATCGCCGCGCGGAGGCCGGACGGTTCGTCGACCAGCGTGCCGAGCACGTCGAAGACGACCACCTCGATGTCGTGGATGCCGGACACGCTTCCCCCTCGTCACCACTCGGCCTGGTGACGATCTTGCCCGCGCCGGGTGCACCGGTCAAAACCGGCGGTCACTTCCGCACGCGGGCGAGGATCCGGTCGAGTGCGCGCCGCACCGCGTCCGGCATGCCGTCGCCGCGCAGGTCGTCGCGGAACTGCTCGTTCAGGCCGCCCGGCGTGGTGTGCCTGCCGGCCATCACGGTCAGGGAGTCCGGCCGTTCCAGCAGCGAGCGGCCCAGCTCGCCGAAGACGTGCGTCACGAAGGCGTTCGCGGCGTCTTGGTCGACGCCCTGCTCCGCCATCCAGTCCACGACGGTCGCCAGGTAGTCCAGGTGCGCGGCGAACGTCGCGGTCGCGCCGAGGAACGTCTCCAGCGCCGCCTCGTCGCCGGGCACCAGCACACTGCCCACGCGCGTGAACAGCTCGCGCGCCGCCGCGTTCTCCGGGTACACCACGGTCAGGCTGCGGCGCCGCGTGGCCTGGGGGAGCGGAATGGACCGGACCACCTCGCCGGCCGGCGCCGACCACGCGCGCAGCCGCTCCACCGGCACCCCGGACGTCGCGCTGACCAGCACGTGCTCCGGCCGGAACGCCAGCTCCACCAGCACTTCCCGGGCGACCGGGGCGGGCACCCCGAGCACCACCACCGGCGCGTGGTCCAGCACCTCCTGGTTGCTCGCGCACACCCGCACGTTCGGGAACCGCTCAGCGAGCGCGGCCGACACGGCGCGCCCGCGCGGTGACAGGAACACCTCCGGCGGATCGTCGCCCGTGCTCAGGCCCTCCACGATCGCGGCGGTGATCTCGCCCGCGCCCACGAACCCGTATCGCATCGTCACACCGCCCGTAGATCCTCTTCGACGGCCGCCAGTTCGGCGGGCGTGCCCTGCACCTTCGGGCCGGTGAACCACTTGCGCGCCGAGGCGAACCACCACACCGCCGCGCCGCCGAGCACGACGAGGAACGCGATCGGCGTGTAGTTGAACGTGCCGACCGTGACCGGGTACGCCTGCGGCAGCATGAACAACACGAAGATGACCGCGACCCACGCGGTCGCGACGACGCCGACCGGGCGGCCCCACCGCCCCAGGTGCCACGGTCCGCGCTCGAACTCCGCGCCCTTGCGCACCCGCAGGAACACCGGGATGACGTAGGCGACGTACAGCCCGACGGTGGCGATCGAGGTCACCGCGGCGTAGGCGGTGGCGCTCCACAGGTAGGGCAGCGCGAGGACCAGCGCGCCGGCCGCGGCCAGCCACACCGAGTTCGTCGGGGTGCGGGTGCGCTTGTTGATGCGGTGCCACACCCCCGAACCCGGGATCGCGCCGTCCCGGGCGAACGCGTAGATCATCCGCGAGTTGGCCGTCACCGACGCCATCCCGCAGAACAGCTGAGCGCCGATCGCGATCAGCAGCAGGAACTTGCCGGTGGTCGCGCCCGCGGCGTCGAGGAAGATCTGCGCGGGCGGCACCCCGGTCGGCGAGTTGACCGCGCCGTCGTAGTCCTGGATCGCGAAGGTGAGGCCCAGCAACAGGATCCAGCCCGCGACGAGCGACACCAGGATCGAGTTGACGATCCCGCGCGGTCCGGCCGTCGCCGCGTTCTTCGTCTCCTCCGTCATGTGCGCCGAGGCGTCGTAGCCGGTGAGCGTGTACTGCGCGACCAGCAGCCCGAGCGCGAACACGTACGGCGCGAAACCCCAGCCGGTGTTGTTCACGAAGTGGCCGAACACGAACGACGCGGACTGGTGCTTCTCGGGCACGAACACCAGCACCCCGACGATCACCAGGACGCCGGCCAGGTGCCACCACACGCTGACGTTGTTCAGCACGGCCACCAGCCGCACGCCGAAGGTGTTCAGCAGCCCGTGCACCGCCAGGATGATCGCCAGCAGCAGGATCGTGTGCCCCGGTGTCGCGGCGAACCCGAACTGCAGGTCCAGGAACGCGTTGAGGAACAACGCGGCGCCGAAGTCGATGCCGGCGGTCACCGCCACCTGGCCGATGAGGTTGAACCACCCGGTGAACCACGACCAGGCCGCGGCCGAGCGCCGCGGCGCGAGCTTCGCCGCCCAGTAGTAGAGCCCGCCCGCGGTGGGGTAGCTGGAGCACACCTCCGCCATGCCGAGGCCGACGAGCACCACGAACACCCCGATCAGCGGCCAGCCCCAGATCATCGCGGCCGGCCCGCCGGTGTCCAGGCCGAACCCGTAGAGCGTCAGGCAGCCGGACAGGATCGAGATGATGGTGAAGGACACGGCGAAGTTGGAGAACCCCGACATCGTCCGCCTGAGTTCCTGGGCGTAGCCGAGCTGGTGCAGCCGGGTGCTGTCGGAGTCCACGGGCTCACCTCGGTGTTCAGTTGACGGGTGCGGAAACGGTAGTGCTCACCCGCGCGGAGCGTCAAGGTCCGTCCGGGTGTCCACAACGGACTCCGCTGCGCCGGTCGGCGGAACGTGGCGCAGCAGGCGGACGATCAGCGCGGCCACCACGGCGAGCGCGGCGGCGCTGATCGCGGCGACCAGGTGCAGCCCGCCGGTGAACGCCTCGCGCGCCGGGGCGAGCAGCGCCGCGGCCAGGTCCGGGGGCAGGTCGCGGGCGGCGGTGACCGCGTCGGCGAGGCTTTCCCGCGCGGCGTCGGCGGCCCCGGCGGGGACGGCCTCCGGCGGGGTGAAGCGGCTGGTGTAGACCGCGGCGCCGATGCTGCCGAGCGCGGCGAGCCCGAACGCGAACCCGAACTGGCCGCTGGTCTCGTTGAGGGCGGCGGCGGAGCCGGCCTTCTCGGCCGGCGCGGAGCCCATGATCAGGCCGGTGCTCAGGGTGACCAGGGGGCCGGAGCCGAGGAAGATCAGCGCGAACCCGGTCGCCACGGCGCCCGGCCCGGACGCGGCGCCGGTCCGGGTGAGCACGACCAGCCCGCATACCGAGATCACCAGCCCGCCGCCGATCAGGTACGCGGGCCGGAACCGGCGGGCGAGGACCGGCGACACGACGAACGACACGGTGTTCGCGGCGATCGCGGGCATCATCCACAGCGCCGCGCCGAGCGGGGAGAGTCCTTCGACCAGTTGCAGGTCCTGGGTGATGAACAGCATCAGCGCGCCGATCAGCAGCGTGCCGGACATCATCGCGCCCAGCGCCGTGCTGAACGACCGGTTCGCGAACAGCCGCAGGTCCAGCAGCGGGTGTTCCAGGCGGCGCTGCCTGCGGGCGAACAGGACGGCGAAGCAGATTCCGGCGGCCAGGCTCGCCAGCGGCAGTGGCCGCCAGCCGTCCTGGGCCAGTTCCTTGAGCCCGTGGATTGCCGGGATCACCGCGGCCAGCGACAACGCGACGCTGACCAGGTCCGGCTTGCCGGCGTCCGGGTCGCGGTACTCGGGCAGCAGGACCGGGCCCGCGACCAGCAGCAGCGCCATCGCGGGCACGCCGAGCAGGAACACCGAGCCCCACCAGAAGTGCGCGAGCAGGGCGCCGCCCGCCACCGGGCCGATCACCGCCCCGGCCGAGAAGCACAGGCCCCACAGCCCGATCGCCAGCCCCATCTGCCGCGGGTCGCGGAAGAGGGTGCGGATGAGCGACATCGTGGACGGCGCGAGGACAGCCCCGGCCACCCCGAGGACCGCGCGCGCCGCGATCAGCATCAAGGGGGTGGACGCGAAGGCGGCGGCGACCGAGGCGGCCCCGAACGCGGCCGCGCCGACGAGCAGCAGCTTCCGTCGGCCGATCCGGTCGCCGAGCGTGCCCATCGTGATGAGGAACCCGGCCATGAGGAAGCCGTAGACGTCGGTGATCCACAGCTGCTCGACGCTGCTCGCGCCCAGGTCGGCGGCCAGGTGCGGCAGGGCGAGCAGCAGGACGTAGACGTCGATGGAGACGAGCAGGGTGGGCAGGGCGAGCACGGCGAGCGCGAGCCACTCCCGCCGCCCGGCCCTCGCCGGGATCGCGTGGGTCATGCCAGGTCCTTCCGGTCCGCGGTGGTTTCCACGGACAGGTCGGAGCGGCCGCCGGGTTCTCGACATGCGGCGGGCGGCGGGGTCGGGGTTTGGTGTTGTGTCGCCCGGCCGGGTGGCGGTGGGGTGGTGGGCCGCCGGTGGTGCGGGTGCTGTGGTGTCGCGGGTGGTGCGTCCGGCGGGGCGGCCCGGGCTGCGGGTCGCGGCGCCCGGTGCCGGGTCCTCCGGATCCCGCGCGTGGGGCGGTGCCGGGTGTGGGCGGCCGCCGGGGCCCCTGCTCCCCGGCAGCCGCCGCGCTCAGGCCGCGGCCACCTGCGCGAATCGCCGGGTGACGCGGGCGTCCGTGGACACCACGGGCGACTCCGCGCGCACCCAGCCGTCGCCGCCGAAGTAGCGCCGCACGATCTGCTCCGCCGTGCGGGTCGCCACGGCCTGGCTGGTCAGCGTCGGGTTGGGGCCGCCCAGCGCGTTGGCCAGCGCGGAGTTGTCGGCGACGAACAGGCGCCGCACCCAGCGGGCCTCGGCCGCGTCGTCCAGCACCGAGTCGCGTTCGGACAGTCCCATCCGCATCGACGAGTGGACGTGCAGGATCAGCGGCGGCCAGTCGATCCGGAACACCTTCCGCGCCCCGGCCGCGCGGACCACCTCGACCGCCTTGCGCGCCAGGAACTCCCGGTTCGCCACCGTGCGCGCCGAGCGCGCCCGCTGCCGCACCTCGACCTTCGCCACCGGCCCGTGCTCGTCCGCGGGCAGCGCCGACAGCGTCGCCCGGTTGTGCGGCTCGACGTCGTCGTCGGTCATCACCAGGATGTTGAACAACCGGTCCGCGCCGTGGGTCAGCACCTCCTTGAGCTCCTCGCCCATCAGCCGCCCGGTGGGGCCGTCCCACGGGCCGGTGAAGCCGCGCCCGTTGCCGTACTGCCCGCGGATCCCGCTGTCGGAGAAGGTGAGCGCGAACTGCTGGATCGCCGGCGGCAGCCCGACGTTCATGATGCCGCCGCGGCCGGGGAAGTCCGCCCGCGCCGCCGACGCCGCGCCCTTGGTCGACCCGGTGTAGTCGTCGAACAGGCCGATCACCCAGTCGAAGTAGTGGTCGGTGTAGCCGCGGCCGACCCAGTCGTTGGGGTTGGGCAGCCCGCTGTTGAACCACAGCCGCGGGTTCTCGGTGCAGCCAGCGGACAGCACCACCACCCGGGCGTCCTCGGTGTGCTCCTCGCCCGTGGTGACCGAGCGCCACGACACGCCGGTCGCGACCGTCTCGCCGCCGCGCGGCTCGGACCGGATGCGCGTGACGAACGCGTCGGTGACCAGCGAGACCGGCTTGCCGTGCGGCGACCACGCGTCGGCGGTCAGCGCCATCGGCATGTAGGAGTTGTCCGCGGACCGCTTGGCCGCCATGGTGCGCGGCGCGCCCGCCGGGTGTTTGCAGCCCTGGAAGCAGTAGCCGCAG
The DNA here is from genome assembly GCF_040614195.1 of Amycolatopsis sp. NPDC006125. Taxonomy (NCBI): domain Bacteria; kingdom Bacillati; phylum Actinomycetota; class Actinomycetes; order Pseudonocardiales; family Pseudonocardiaceae; genus Amycolatopsis; species Amycolatopsis sp. NPDC006125. The sequence continues at coordinate 7,060 of NZ_JBEXTZ010000058.1, read as the reverse complement.
AAGGTGCAGCCGGTGGCCAGCGGCCACTGCACGCGCGGGTCGTCGTGCCCGCTGAACCGGCCCGCGGTGCCGCCGGGCGGCAGGATCGCGTTCTCCTGCGGCCGGTAGGAGTCGCCGGTCGTGGTCTTCGTGGTCTGCAGCGCCATGCCGAGCTTCTCGCAGCCGCGGAAGAACACCGACTCCTTGGTGCCCATCGCCGCGGTGTGCACCGGCAGGGTGGCCTCCACCCATTCGTAGTAGGGCACCAGGTCCGCGTAGGTGAACGGGAACAGGTGCGCGGTGTCGTAGGCGGCCGCGTCGCTCCCGTCGTAGCCGGCGAACACGCCCGGGTAGGCGCGCGGCGAGTTGCCGAAGTAGTGCTGCGTGGTGCCGCCGACCCCGGCCAGCTGCCACAGCAGCGAGTTCTGCGGGGTCTCGCGGAACCACGCCGGCCGGGTGCGGTCCGCCGGCCCGAACCGCATGAAGCCGGTGAGCGGGTTGTTCGCGTCGTTCTCGTAGTGGGTCCAGTCGGTCTCCGGGTCGGCGTACCCGCCCGCTTCGAGGACGAGCACGTCCAGGCCGCGGCCGGCCAGTTCCTTGGCGACCACCGAGCCGCCCGCTCCGGCGCCGATGACGATGACGTCACGCATCAGACGTTCTCCACCTTCGTGCGGCCCTGGTAGTACCCGAGGAAGTCGTCCCAGCCGTGCACCACGCCGTGCGGCTGGTAGCCGGACAGCTGCCAGCCGACCGGGCGGGCGCTGATCGTCTTCGTGGCCCGGTCGAACACCGCCCACTCGCAGCTGCTGCCGTAGGCGGCGAACTCCAGCACCGCGCCGGCCACGAACCGCAGGACGCCGGACACCGAGGCGCGGAGCGGCTCGGGCAGGTTCGCGTCGAGCAGCGCGACGAGGCCGGCGTGCGGGCCTTCGAGCTGTTCGAAGACGCGGCACTTGTCGGCGTAGGACAGCCGCGCGAACGGGGAGAGGAACGCGCCGCCGAGCGCGAGCGGGTTCACCTCGGTGGCGAACAGGTTGAGCAGCATCGCGATCACCGAGGACAGCGGCAGGGTGTCGTCGTTCTCCAGCAGCGTGCGCAGGGCCGCGTCCAGGGTCCGCACGCCGCTGAGCGGCAGGTCCAGCAGCGTGGACGGCAGTGGTGTGCCGGACAGCCCGGTGGCGAGGCTCTGCGTGAGCGGCGTGGCGAGCTGGTCCGGGAACGGCACGTACTCGTCGAGGGCCTTGATCAGGAAGTCGGTGGCCCTGGCCTCCAGCGCGCCCGGTTCGGTGCGTGGCGTGCCCTGGGCGCGGGAGTAGGCGTCCGGGCCGGGGCAGGTCATCACGACCAGGCCGTTGAGGGTGTCGCGCGCGAGTTCGGCGAGCACCGGGCGGAGGGCGGCGACCACGTCGGTCACGCCCGCGGCGCGGACCGGTCGCGGTGCGGCCGTGGCCGTCCCGGGGAGCAGGCTCCCGGCGGCGACCGCGGCGCCCAGCACCCCGATCCTGGCCAGGAAGGCCCGGCGGCCGACGTCGTTGTCAGCGTGTGGCATCGATGTTCTCCTGTGGTGGGCGGCGCGTGCCCGGCGGCGGTGCCGGGATTGCGCCGGATGGCGCAATCCTCGGTGAACCGTTCACCGCAGCCCATGTCCCCGGCGACAACTCACCACCGCGGGGTTTTGTGGCGGGGGACAAAGCGGGCGCATTTAAGCTGCCGGGGTGCCAACGGACAACTCGGGCATCGACGCCCTGGTCACCGCGCTGCTCGGCGAGCTCGACGACCTCGCCGACGCGGTTTCCGAACGCATCCGCCGCGAGGTCGTGCTCTACCAGGCCGGGGATCCGGTGCCCGCCGGGTCGCTGCGGCAGTCGGTGCGGGACAACGCCGAGCTGATCCTGCGGCAGTTCGTCAGCGAGCACGCGCCCGACCTGTCCGCGCCGTGGGCCACCGGACGCGAGCGCGCCCAGCAGGGTGCCCCGTTGCCGGAGGTGGTGCGGGCCTACCGCGTCGGGTTCGCGCACCTGTGGGACGCGCTGGTGGCCAAGGCGCGGGCGTCCGAGGTGGACGACCGGGTGCTGGTCGACTTCGCGGCGACGGTGTGGCGGCTGGTCGGGACCTACACCGACGCGATGGCCGACGCCTACCGGGACACCGCGTCGCAGATCATGCTGGAACGCGAGCACGAGCGGTCGATGCTGGTGGAGGCGCTGTTCACCGGTGTGCTCGGCAGCCAGGACACCCTGTGGGAGGCCGCGCAGACGCTGGGACTGCCGGTCGAGGGCTGCTTCGTGGTCGTGGCCGCCGAGAACCCGGAGCTGGGAAAACGCTCTCTGGTCGGCATCGAGCCGCGGCTGCGGGCGGGCGGGATCCGTTCGGCGTGGCGGCTCTCGCCCGAAGAGCACATCGGCGTGCTGGCGCTGCCGTACCCGTCGCTGGGGGAGCGGCTGCCGGACCTGCTGCGCGGCCGGGCCACCGCGCGGATCGGGCTCAGCCCCGCCTACCCGCACCTGCGGGAAACCCCGCGGGCGCTGCGGCTCGCGCGGCTGGCGCTGGGCACCCTGCCGCCCGGGCGGGCCGACGTCGCGCCCTGGGACGACGCCCCGGTGGCCGTGCTGATCGCCGCCGCGCCCGGGGAGGCCGAGCGGGTCGCGAGCACGGTGTTCGGCCCGCTGCTGGACCTGCCGCCCGCCGACCGGAAGGTGCTGGTCGACACCCTCGACGCGTGGTTCGCCTGCGCCGGGTCCGCCGCGGAGGCGGGCAAGCGGCTCTACTGCCACGCCAACACCGTGCGCTACCGGTTGCGGCGGGTCGAGGAGCTGACCGGCCGCGGGCTCGGCGATCCGAAGGCGGTCGCCGAACTGGCGACGGCGCTGCAGGTCGTGCGGCTGCTGCCGGTGCGCGGCTGACGCTACGGTCGGGTGATGACCGATGACGCAGGCTCGCGTCCCGCGGCGTGGCGGGACGGGTGGACCGAGGGGCCGGACCCGCTGTTCGGCGAGCCCGGGCAGCACGCCGGGGACTACCGGACCCTGACCTACGAGGTGACCGGGCGGATCGCCCGGATCACGTTCGACCGGCCGGAGCGGGGCAACGCGATCACCGCCGACACCCCGTTCGAACTGGCCGCCGCGGTGGAACGCGCCGACCTCGACCCGCGCGTGCACGTGATCCTGGTTTCCGGGCGGGGCAAGGGTTTCTGCGGCGGCTACGACCTGTCGATCTTCGCCGAGCAGGGTGCGGCGCCGGAAGGCCAGGACCGCGCCGGGACCGTGCTGGACGCGGCGGCGCAGGCACGCAACCACGACCCGTCCCGGCAGTGGGACCCGATGGCCGACTACGCGCTGATGAGCCGGTTCAACCGCGGCTACGCCAGCCTGCTGCACGCGAACAAGCCGACGGTGGCGAAGCTGCACGGGTTCTGCGTGGCGGGCGGCACGGACATCGCGCTGCACTGCGACCTGATCGTGACCGCCGACGACACCCGGATCGGCTACCCGCCCACCCGCGTGTGGGGCGTGCCCGCGACCGGCCTGTGGGCCCACCGGCTCGGCGACCAGCGCGCGAAGCGGCTGCTCTTCACCGGCGACCTGATCACCGGGCGGCAGGCCGCCGAGTGGGGGCTGGCCGTGGAGTCCGTGCCGGCGGACCGGCTGGACGAGGTGACCGAGGCGCTGGTGGCCAGGATCGCGCTGCTGCCGGTGAACCAGCTGATGATGGTGAAACTGGCGTTGAACAGCGCGCTGACCACACAGGGCATCCACAACTCGGCGATGATCAGCACCGTGTTCGACGGCATCTCGCGGCACACGCGCGAGGGTTACGCCTTCCAGGAGCGGGCGCGGACGGAGGGTTTCCGCGCGGCGGTGCGGGAGCGGGACGAGCCGTTCGGAGATCAGAAGCGCGGGTGATCGGCGTTGCGTGCCGTCGCCGCGGGCCGGGTGCGGGGGTCAGGAGCGCCGGTGATCGGGCTGGGTTGCGCGCCGGTCTTTCACGGCGAGCCAGGCGACGGCGAAGGTGTCGCCCTCCGGGAGGCCCACCGCGACGTCGCCCGGACGCGGCTCGCCCGCGACCCACAACCGCCGCCGCCGCAGGAGTTCGGCCGCGACGTCCGGCGGGCAGTGCTCGATGTGGAAGCGACCGCGCAGCCCGTCCGGGAACACCGCCCACCCGGACACCGGCCCGCCGTCGACGTCGGTGGCCATCGTCGCGGCGGTGATCGAGGTCCACGGCCCGGCCGCGAGCAGCCGCACCACCTCCGCGACGCGGGCTCGCCACAGGGCGGTGGCGCCGATGACGAGCAGCACCGGCGCCGCCAGCACCCACGGCAGGGTCCCGCCGATCAGGACGGCCGCGGCGCCTTCGAGCGCAACCCCCGCGGCGACGACGGCCGCGAACGCGACCGTGCGCAGGCGCAGACGCCGCTTCAGCGAGGACCGGGACAAGGAGTACGGCGTGCGGGTCACGGGGGCGAACTCGTCGCCACCGGGCAGTCCGGCCAGGACCTTCCCCCGAGCGGCCGGGGTGACGTGGAGCGGGCCGGCGTGCTCGGTCTCCCCGATCAGCTCGCGCGGGTGGTCGTGCAGCGTGGAACAGGTCCGCGTGCCGTCCGGCAAGGTCGCGGTTCCCGTCTCGCCGGAGCCGTCGGCCCGTCCCCAGCGCACCACGAGGCCCACCACCAGGCCCACCGCGAGAGCGGCCGCGAACGCGGCGTACAGCACGTCCGTCCCGTGTGGCGGGTGCTCGGTCCGTCCGATGAGGACAGCCATCACACCGAGCAGCACGAACGGAAGGGGGTTTGGCCGCCACGCTGATGCGGTGTTCGGTGGGTGCCGTCCTGAGACACGGGTGAGTGGAAGTCGCGCTCGTGGGTGCGGGCGAGCCGCAACCGGCTGACCGTCGCCGGTCAGACCTCGGCCGACTCCGCCTTTCGCGACTTGGCCTTCGCCGGCCGGGTGCGTGGCCCGAAGATCGCCAGCACGACCGCGCCCACCATCCACGTCCCCGCGATGAACAGGAACACCGCCTGGTACCCGCTGCCGGTGTACAGCGACGACACGATCAGCGGCCCCGCCGCGTTCGACAGCCGTCCCAGGCCGTACGACACGCCCATGCCCAGCGAACGGCCGCGGGTGTCGAACAGCTCCGGCGAGTACGCGTACCCGAGTGCGGTGTAGCCGCGCTCGAACAGGTTCACCAGGAACCCGAACACGACGATCAGCAGCGGGTTGAACGTCAGCCCGTAGCACAGCCCGCACAGCGCGATGACCGTGCCGAACACCACCAGGCACCACTTGCGCTCGAACCGGTCGGTGACCAGGGCGGCCAGGTACGACCCGAGCGGCGCGCCGACCGTCGTGAGCGCCACGTAGAACACCGACTTCTCGACGCTGAACCCCTCCTTGGCCAGCAGCGTCGGCGCCCAGCTCGAATACCCGAAGAACCCGATCGTCTGGGTCACCCACAGGACGGTCAGCAGCAGCGTCGGCATCAGGTACTTCTTGCGCAGCAGCAACCGCAGCGGCGCCTTGGCCACCGGGGCCTCCTCGACCGGCGGCGCCGGCTCCGGCAGCGGGCCCTTCTCCGCGGCGACCTGCGCCTCGATCTCCCGCAGCACCGCGTCGGCCTTCGCGTGGTCGCCGCGGCTTTCGTACCAGCGCGGCGATTCCTTGAGGTGCCGCGTGAACAGCACCAGCAGCACCCCGAGCGCGCCCCACAGGTACACCAGCCGCCAGGACCAGTCGTTGATCGGCACCACGGCGCTCGCGATCAGGTTGGTCACCGGCGTGCCGCAGATGCCGATCACGATCGCGTAGGCCTGGTACTTGCCGCGGTTCGCCGCCGGGTACAGCTCGTTGACGTAGATGACCGCGACGACCGTCATCGCCGACAGCCCCGCCGAGGTCAGGACGCGGAACGCGCCCAGCGACACGATGTCCCAGGAGAACACGGCCGCGAACGAGAACACGCCGAACCACACAGTGGTCAGCAGCAGCGCGTTCTTGCGGCCCCACCGGTCGGCGATCGTGCTCGCCACGATCGACCCGAAGAACATGCCCACGAACGACAGCGAGGTCACGTACGCGACCTGGTCGACGGTCACGCCCCACAGCTTGATCAGCTTGGGCGCGGTGGTCGCGAAGCTGTTGATGTCGGCGAACTCGAAGAAGTAGGCGAACGCGACCGCGAACAGGGTCATCTTGTGGAACCGGCCGATCGGCAGCCGGTTCAACCGGTTCAGCGCGTTGGCGTGCTGCATTGCATGCCTTTCCGGGGAAGGGGGAGGCTCAGGCGGTTTCGCCGGGCCAGTACAGGCGCATCGGGTTGCCGACGAGCAGTTTCCGTTGCAGCGCGGGGGTTTCCGCGATCCGCGGGACGTAGTCGACGAGCAGGCCGTCGTCGGGCATGTGATCGGTGAGGTTGGGGTGCGGCCAGTCCGTGCCCCACAGCACGCGGTCCTCGAACTCGGTCACCACGCGGCGGGCGAAGGGCACCACGTCGGTGTAGGCGTGGCGTTCGCCGTGCAGCGCCGGGGGACCGGACACGCTCAGGCGCTCCGGGCAGCTCACCTTCACCCACACGTCGTTGCGCTCGACGAACCGCAGAAACCGGCCGAACTCCGGGCCGTCCACGGGTTTTCGCACGTCGGGCCGTCCCATGTGGTCGACCACGAGCGGCGCGGGCAGCGACCCGAAGAAGCCCGCCAGCTCGGGCAGGTCGGCGGCCTCGAAGTAGAGCACCACGTGCCAGCCCAGCGGTGCGATCTTCCTGGCGATCGTGCTCAGCGCCTCGTGCGGCGCGGCGTCCACGAGCCGTCGCACGAAGTTGAACCGCACGCCCCGCACGCCCGCCGCGTCCAGCTCGCGCAGCTCGGCCTCGCTGACCTCCGGCCGGACGGTCGCGACCCCGCGCGCCCGCCCGCCCGAGGCACGCACGGCGTCGACCATCGCGGAGTTGTCCGCGCCGTGGCAGGTGGCCTGCACGATGACGTTGCACGAACTGACCCCGGCCGAGATGGCCGAGTTCGCCCGCGAATTCGCCGATGCCATCGGTACAGGGCAGCCCTGCGTGGTGATCTCCGGATGAC
>NZ_JBEXTZ010000057.1:0-53195 GCF_040614195.1 Amycolatopsis sp. NPDC006125 | reverse complement strand
CGAGCAGGCGTGTCAAGGCGGGAAAGAGTACCTTGACACGCCTGATCGGCGACTAAAGATCGGCTGTGGATCGGGGGCGGGGGAGGTCTGGTTGGAGTGGTCGGCTGCTTTGCGTTGCCGGGCGGCGGTTTGCTACGAGTAGATGGCTCGATGTGCTGCTTGGATCGCACTTCCGTATAGGCCGCCGGTGATTCTGTTGCGCGCCAAGGCTGCTCGTGCTGCGTTGGCTCCTGGGGCGCCGTGCACCGCGCCTCCCGGGTGGGCCGAAGCTCCGGCCAGGTAGAGCCTGTCGATGGGGGTGTCGGCCCGCGACAGGCCTGGCACTGGGCGGAACACGAACTGCTGGTGGATCGCCGCTGTACCGGCGTTGATCGCGCCCTGCACGAGGCTCGGGTTGAGCGCCTCCAGCTCCGCCGGCCCCTGCGGGCACCGCGCCTTGATCAGGCTCCGGAAGCCGGGTGCGCGGCGCTCGATGACCTCTTCCATCCGGTCGGCGTAGCGCTCCAGCCGGTCCCTGTCCCAACGCTCGCCGCGCGGGACGTGCGTGTACGCCCACACCGACTCGGTGCCCGCCGGGGAGCGGGACGGGTCCGTCGTCGTCATCTGGCCCAGCAACAGGAACGGCCGCTCGGGCACCCGGCTGCACGCCAGGTCCGCGCCGTACGCGGTCAGTCCATCGAGGTCCGCGTCCAGGTGCACCACGCCCGACCGGCGCGCCTCTTCGGCCGTCCACGGGATCTTCCCATCCAACGCCCAGTCGACCTTGATCGTCGCGTTGTCCCAGTGGAAACGGTCCAGGTCGGACACCAACCTGGCGGGCAGGTGTTCCTCCCCGACCAGCTCCCGGTACAGCGCCGGGGCGGGCACGTCCGCCAGCACCGCCCGCTTGGCCCGCACCAGTTCACCGTGCTCGTCCCGCACACCCATCGCCCGGTTGCCCGCGATCAACACGTCCCGCACCCGGCGGTTGCACTCGACCCGGCCACCACGATCCGCGAGACGACGCACCAGCGCGGTGATGATCCGGTCCGCGCCGCCCTCAGGCACCGGGAAACCCACGTCCTGCCCGGCCATCCCCAGCAGCCACCCGAACACACCGCTGCCCGCGTTGTCCGGACCGAGATCCGTGTGCAGGGCGTTGCCGGCGAACAACAACCGCGCGCCCTCGCCGTCGAACAGCTCCTCGCCCAGCCGCCGCACCGGCAGCGTCACCATCCGCACCAGCCGCAGGGTCTCCGCGACCCCGATCCGGCGCACCAGCCTCGCCGCCGACCGCACCGGCGGGAACGGGCGCAGCACCGATTCCAGCAGGTCGTCCCGCACCCTCTGCCACTGCGCGAACGCGTCACGCCAGGCGTCGCCGTCCTTGGCGGCGAACGTGGACACCGAGGCGGCCGTCTCGTCGAGATCCCGCGACAACGCCACGCACCGGTCGTCGTGCAGGACGTGGGCCAGCACCAGCGGCGCGTGCTTCCACACCAGGCCGTAGGAGTCCAGCCCCAGCTCACGCAGCACCGGCGACGCGTAACCGAGCGGGTAGAACGCGCTGCACAGGTCGCTGCGGAACCCGGGCGCGGTGACCTCGGCACTGCGCACCGCGCCGCCGGGCTCCGGCGCGGCTTCGAGCACGAGCACGCTCCACCCGGCGTCGGCGAGCACGTTCGCCGCCACGAGGCCGTTCTGGCCCGCCCCCACGACGACCGCGTCGACAGTTTCGGTCACGACGCTCCCTTCTAGGCCTGCGTCTGACGACTGGGCCGCCCCAGCCTGATCCCAGCCAACCGCTCCAGCCACGATTCCGCACCCCGCGGCGCGAGCGGTCCACTGCCCGTGCCGCTGCCGTCGCGCATCCCGGCGACCAGTTCGGCCAGCGCCTCCTTCGCGTCGTACCGCGGTTCCCAGCCGAGGTGGGCGCGGGCGCGAGTGGTGTCGATCAGCGGGGCCTTGTCGGCGAGGCTGAGCCAGCCCGGGTGCATCGGCTGCAACCCGAGCCGCCACGTCGGCAGGGCCAGGGTGGTGACCAGCCGCCGCGGCACCGGGACGCGGAAACCGCCGAACAGTTCGGCGAGGTCGTTGACGCCGAGCACCGGTTCGGAAGCGAGGTTGAAGGCACCCTCCGCGCGCTGGTCGAGCATGCGGCAGATCGCGTCGGCGACGTCGTCGGCGTGCACGACCTGGCCACGCAGACCACTCCACAGCGGCACCGGCAGCAGGCGGTTGCCGATCAACGCGGTCGGCAGGAGCGGGCTCAGCGTCCACCGCGCGAGCTGCGCACCGGAGTCGTACTGGGCGACGGCGCACGGCCGGAACACCGCGACCCGCACGTCCGGGTGCTGCCGGGCGAACAGTTCGACGAGGCGTTCCAGGCGCGCCTTGTCGCGGCTGTAGGCGCTGCCCGGGACGCCGGTGCGCGGCCAGTCCTCGTCGACGCGGGTCCAGCGCGGGGCCGGAGTGTAGGCGGCGACGGAGGACGCGCAGACCAGCTGCGGCACCCCGGCCTCGGCGACGGCGGCCAGGACCTCCTGCGAACCCTCGATGTTGGTCCGGTTGCGGGGCGGCTCGTCGACACCCGGGTGGATGGCCCAGGCGAGGTGGACGACGGCGTCCGCGCCCGCGAAGACCTTCGGCAGGACGTCCGGGGCGGAGTCGGAGTCGAGGTCGCAGTCGACCCACTGGGCGCTGTCATACGGTGGACGAGCGTCCGGAATCCGCCGCGCCAGCCCCACGACCTCCCAGCCCGGCCTGCGCGCGGCCGCGCGCAGGAACGCGGTGCCGATGCTGCCGGACGCCCCGGTGACCACGACCTTCATGCCGGACGTGTTCCACCGGGGCGGGTTCGCTAACCGCCGGGCACGGAACTTCTCAGTCCACCGGCAGGGCGGGCGCGTCCGGCGTCGCCACCGCCGCCAGCCGCGCGCGGACCGCCGTGCGGGCGTAGTCGTAGCGGGACGGGTCGTCGTGCAGGAGGGCGTCCTCGGCGGCGGCCCTGGTGAGCGCGTCCAGCTCGAAGGCCAGCTGCGCCGGGTCCACGTCCGGGTCGATCTCGCCGAGCTCCTGCGCCTCGGCGATCGTCGTGCGGTACAGCGTCTGCCAGTCCCGCCGACCGGCGGCTATCGCGTCGCGCACGCGGCCGGGGCGCGCGTCGAACTCGGCCGCGGTCGCGACGAAGAAACACCCGCCCGCGAACACCGGCTGCCGCACGTACGCCAGCCACGACTCGGCCAGCGCCCACACCCGCCGCAGCCCCGCCGGCGCCTTCCGCGCGGGCTTCACGACCTTGCCGACGAACACCTCGACGGCCGCGCGCACCGTCGCCAGCTGCAGCTCCTCCTTCGAGCCGAACTGGGCGAACACCCCGCTCTTGCTCACGTCCAGCTCGGTCGCCAGCCGGCGCACGGACAGGCTCTCCAGCCCCTCCACGGACGCGATGTCCATCGCCCGGTCCAGGATCGCGCGCCGCGAGCGCAGCCCGCGCTGCACCCGCTTGTCCACGTGCACGTCAGCCACCCGGCCAGTCTATCCCGGACAGCCGTCCACCGCCTGCTCGATTCCCTGCGGAGAATTGCCGCCTACAACCGCGCGAACTTACCGTACGGGTGTCCACCAACTTGGAGGAGACGACATGCGAGCGGTACTGCAGCGGGCGTGGGGCGACCCGCTCGAAGTGGCCGAGGTGCCCGCACCGCGGCCCGCCCCCGGCGACGTCCTGGTCCGGGTCTTCGCGGCGGGCGTCAACCCCGTCGACCACTACACCGCGATCGGCCAGGCCTACAACATGGTCCTGTCGCTGCCCCACACCCACGGCTGGGACGTCACGGGGGCGGTCGAGCAGGTCGGCTACGGCGTGACGCGGTTCGCGCCCGGCGACCGCGTCTACGGCATGCCGTGGTTCCCGCGCGCGGCGGGCGCGTTCGCCGACTACCTGACCGCCCCGGCCCGCCACCTCGCGCCGATGCCGGAGGGGCTCGGCTTCACCGACGCCGCCGCCCTGCCGCTCGCCGGGCTGACGGCGTGGCAGATCCTCACCGAAGTGGCCGGCGTGTCGGCCGGGCAACGTGTCCTGGTCTCGGGCGCGGCCGGCGGCGTCGGGCATCTCGCCGTGCAGATCGCCAAGGCCCGCGGCGCGTACGTGATCGGCACGGCGAGCCCGCCGAAGCACGAGTTCGTACGCGCGCTGGGCGCCGACGAGGTGACCGACCACCGGACCGGGCCGCCCGCGCGGGACGTGGACGTGGTGGTCCAGATGTTCGGCGGCGAGCACGGCCTGACCGCGCTGCGCGCCCTCCGGCCGGGCGGACTGCTGGTCAGCGGCCAGTCCGCGTGGACGCCGGGCCTGCACGAGCGGGCCGCGGAACTCGGCGTGCGCGCGGTCGGCTACCTCGTCGACCCGGACGCGGCCGGGCTCGCCGCGCTCACCGATCTGGTCCACAAGGGACAGTTGTCGCCGCACGTCAGCGAAACCTTGCCGCTTGCCGAGGCCCAGCGCGCCTTGAACCTGCTCGCCGAGGGTCGCACCACCGGCAAGCTCGTCCTGACCGTCACCGACTGAGGAGGAACCGTGGAAAGCACAGTCCGCACCTACGCCGAAGCCAAGAGCCGCGCCGACACCGGCGCCGCGCTCGCCCAGTGCCACCCCGGCGTGGTCATCGAAACCGTCCCCTTCCGGGCCGTCGCGCACGGCACCGCGGAGGCCGAGCGCCAGTTCGCCGGGTTCTTCCGCGCGTTCCCCGACTACCGCGTGCGCGCCGACTACCTGCGCACGGCCGGGGGCCTCGTGGTCGGCTCGGGCACGATCAGCGCCACGATGCGCGGCGCGCTGGCCGGGATCGAACCGACCGGGAAGTCGTTCGAGCTGCCGTTCGCCTGCCACTGGCAGGTGCGTGGCGGCCTGATCGCCCACGAGCGGTTCTTCTTCGACTTCCACTGGATGTGCGAGCAGCTGGGCCTGTCCACCGACGAGGCGGGCAAGCGGTTCACCGAGTGGCGGGAGGCGGCATGAGCACGTACGTCCTCGTGGCCGGCGCGTGGCACGGCGGCTGGTGCTGGGACCGCGTGGCGGCCCGGCTGCGCGAACGGGGTCACCGCGTGATCGCCCCGGACCTGCCGATGGACGCCGGCGCCGGCCTGCACACGCACGCCGCCGAGGTGGCCGCCCTGCTGACGGACCTGGACGACGTCGTGCTCGTCGGGCACAGCTACGCCGGTTTCGTCGTGCGGGAGGCCGCCGACCGCGTGCCGGAACGCGTCGCGCGGCTGGTGCTCGTCGACGCGTGGTTCGGCGGGGACGGCGAGTCGCTGGACAGCCGCGCGCCGGGGTGGTTCACCGAGTGGGTGGACTCGATGACGGTCGACGGGCTGATCGGCGTGCCACCCGCGGCGGCCGTCGGCGTCACCGACCCCGCCGACGTGAAGTGGCTGGAGGCGAACATGGCCCCGCACCCGCGCCGGTCGTTCGCCGAGCCGACGACGCTGACCGGCGCGGTCGAGTCCATCCCCTGCCACGCCGTGGTGTGCCTGGACAACGAGCGGATGCCGCTGGCCCGCCTGGCGCGGGAAGCCGGGTGGCCGGTCACCGGGCTGCGCACCGGCCACGAGTGCATGGTCACCGCGCCGGACGAGCTCGCCGGGGTGCTCCTGGAGGCGTCCACTCAGGACTGACCGGCGGAACCCGGTTCAGCCATCCGGCGGTGCATCGCCGCCTTCACCGTGTCCGGCACAGCCCGCGCCGCCGCGGCCTGGACCTTGTTGCGCGCCGAACCGGCGACCACCTTGTCCTTGCCTGCCATCATCGCGGCGAACCCCTGCTCGGCGACCTCCGCGGGATCGTCCTTGGGGCCCTGGGCGATCTTGGTGTCGGTCATCCCGGCCCGCTCGAAGAACTCGGTGTCCGTCGGCCCCGGCAGCAGGGCGGTGACCGTCACACCGCTGTCCTTCAGCTCCTCGCGCAACGCCTCGGCGAACGAGGCCAGGAACGCCTTGCTCGCACCGTAGACGGCCTGGAACGGCCCGGGGGTCATCGCCGCGACCGAGGACGTGAACAACACCCGGCCCGCCGCCTGCTCCACCATTCCCGGCAGCAGGCGGCGGGTCAGGTGCACGGCAGAGGTGACGTTCAGGTGGACCACGTTCAGCTCGTCACGCAGCGAGCCGTCCACGAACGCGCCGCCGACCCCGACCCCGGCGTTGACGGCCAGCGCGGCCAGCGGCCGGTCCACCGACGCGACCGCGGCGACCAGGTTCTCCACCCCGTCGTAACTCGCGAGATCGCCCCGCACGGCCAGGACCTGCGCGCCGAGCGCCAGCAACTCGCGCTGCGCGTCGTCCAGTTCCGCGTTCTCCGCGGCGATCACGAGGTCGTAGCCGTGCGAGGCGAACTGTTTCGCCAGCTCGCGCCCGATCCCGGTGGAGGCACCGGTGACGACCGCGAGCGGTCTGGTTCCTGTGTTCGTCATGGCGGGCGGTTACCCCGATCCGGGCCGCCCACTCGGGCTACGCGTTGCCGCGCGCCGCGCTGATGTCGCCGAGCGCCGACGACGGGTCGCGCTCGATCGCGGCGTCCCCGACCGACACGACGCCGACCGGCTGGTCGTGGTCGACCACCGCGATTCGCCGCACGGCGTGCTGCCGCATCCGCTGGATGGCGGCGTCCGCGGGCTCTTCCGGGCGCGCGGTGACCAGTTCGCCGCTGCACACCTCGCCGAGCGTGCAGCTCCGTGGGTCGTCCTTCTCCGCCAGCGCACGCACCACCAGGTCCCGGTCGGTGACGATTCCGGCCAGGCGGTCGCCGTCGCGCACCAGCACGTTCCCGATGTCCTTCTCCCGCATCGCCTGCGCGGCCTGCCGCACCGGGGTGTCCGCGGACAGCGTCACCGGGTTGCGGGTCATCACGTCGCGCACGAGCTGCGCCATCGGTTTCCGACCTCCTCGCAGTCGTTGTCACACCTTCACCACAGGCCGTTCCCCGATCGGGGCCGCCGAAACCGGCTACCGTGTGACGGAGAGCTCCACCGGATCGGAAGGACGTCCCGTGACCGAGGCCTGGCACCGCCCGTTGCGGCACATCAAGGGCGGCGAGCTGACCGGCGACACCGCGCAGACCAGCGGCATGCGGCGGCTGGAGGCGGTGTCCGGCAAGACAGCAGGCTCGGAGAAAGTCTGGATGGGCGAGACGCACGTCGGCCCGCACACCAATTCGGGTGACCACCACCACGGCGAAGCCGAGACGGCGATCTACGTCAAGTCCGGGCACCCGGTGTTCGTGTTCGCCGACGGCGACGAGGAGATCCGGCTGGAGACCGAGCCGGGCGACTACATCTTCGTGCCGCCCTGGGTTCCGCACCGCGAGGAGAACCCCGGCGACGAAGACGCGGTCGTGATCATCGCGCGCAGCAGCCAGGAAGGCATCGTGGTCAACCTGCCGAGCCTGTGGGCGCAGGTGGACCGGCCGGATTCCTGACCGCGAGCCCGATCCCCACTTCTCCGGGCTCTGTTTGTCGCCGTCGCGGGGGCACGTATGATCCTGGCCAGCGTCAAGCAGCCGGCGCCCAACGCCGTCCGAACGGCGGACGGCACCACGAGGCGAAGGGCTTGACGATGAACGACCCCAGGCGGATACGTCCGCATTCATCCCCGCCGTGCTCGAACGTGCTGGGGGGCAGGCTCCGGTTCTGATCCATCCCGGATCCCGGATCACCCACCACATCACGGCACCCGTACACCGCCCGCGTTCCGCGCGGCGGTCCGGCGGTGTGCCCGGCAGCGCACTCGCGGAGAGAACCCACACATGACCAGATCCGAGCGGCCCGAGCCACTGGCCAGACTCGACGACGTCACCCTCGCACTGGAGAACCTGCGGCTCGGCATCGACGAAGAGGAGCCACTCGACGCGGTGCTGCGGCGGCTCGCGGAGACCGCCGTGAACGCGATCGCGGACGCCGACGCCGTCAGCGTCACGCTGCTCGACGACACCGGGCCGCGCACCGCGGCCACCACCGACAACCAGCTGACCGGGATCGACCAGGCCCAGTACGACGCGGGCGACGGCCCCTGCCTGCTGGCCGTCCGCACGCGCGAACCGGTCCGCGCGGTGTCCAAACCGGACAATGGGACCTGGCCCGAGTTCGCCGCCGCCGCGCAGGACCGCGGTGTCCTTGCGTTCCTGGCCGTGCCGCTGATGCTCGGCGCGGGCCGCGACGGCGACGAGCTCGTCGGCTCGCTGAACCTGTACAGCCGGGTGGATGGCGCGTTCGACCCGTTCGACCAGAAGCTGATGCGGTTGTTCACCGGCGCCGCCTCCGCGGCGATCAGCAACGCGCGCCGCTGGTACCACGCGCGCCAGCAGATCCGGCACCTGGAGAGCGCGCTCACCTCGCGCGCCGAGATCGACCAGGCGAAGGGGGTGCTGATGGCGGTGCACGGCATCAGCGCGAGCGAAGCCTTCGACCGGCTGGTGGACCAGTCGCAGCGGCAGAACATCAAACTCCGCCAGGTCGCCATCGACCTGCTGGAGTCCGTGCGCGCACGCTGACGCGCGGGCGGGTTCAGGCGCGGCGCATCGCGACCCGGGGCCAGCGGTCGAGTCCCCGCGCCGCCTCCGCCGCGCGGATCCGGCGCAGCCCGGGCGTCAGCTCGTCCCCGGCCAGGCGGACGAAGCCGCACCGCTCGTAGTACGGCGCGTTCCACGGCACGTCGGCGAACGTGGTCAGCGTCAGCGCCGGGAAACCCGCCCGCGCGGCCTCCTCGATCAGCGCCCGCCCGATCCCGCGCCGCGCCCGGGAGGCGTGCACCGACACCTGCTCGATGTGCAGGGCACCGTCCACCGGCGCCGCGACCAGGTACGCCACCGGTTCCGGGTCGTCGGCCACCCACGCGAAGGGGTAGCTCGCGAGCTCCACGGGTGTCGGCAGCACGTCGTCGGCGATTTCGGGCATCCCGATGTCCCGGAAGCACTCGCCCGCCGACCGTTCGACCTCCGGCAGCCGGTCGAAATCGGCCGCGGTCGCAGTCCTGATGCGCATGCCGGACAGTGTGACCGGGTACCGCCACATCGATGGCACGAATTTTGTCCCCCTGGTGCTGGTTGCGGCGGGCCGCGCGCTTCCCCGGACGGGAGCGCGAGGCCGTGCTGCAGGCGGTCAAGATGGCGCTCGCCGCGGTGCTCGCCTGGCTCGCCGCGCGCGTGGTCATCCCGTCGCCGCAGTCGTTCATGGCGCCGTACGCCGCCGTGTTCCTGATGACCGCGACGGTCTACCGCTCGCTCACCAACGCCGCGCAGCAGACCGCGGCGCTGCTGCTCGGGCTGGCCCTCGCCTACGCCGCCGCCCACCTGATCCCGCAGCCGGCGCTGGCGCTCGCGGCCGCGGTGTTCGTCGGGATGCTGCTCGGCCAGTGGCACCGGTTCGGCGGCAGCGGCATCTGGGTCGGGGTGACCGCGCTGCTGATGATCTCCTACGGCACCGCAGGCAACCTGCTCTACCTGGCCGAACGCATGGGTGAGAGCCTGCTCGGCGCCGCGATCGGGGTGGTGGTGAACACGGTGATCCTGCCGCCGGTGCACCTGCGCCACACACGCGACGCGGTGACCGCGCTCGCGGCCGAGGTGCGCGACCTGTTGCAGTCGATCGCCGGCGACCTGCGCGACGACTGGGACACCGACACCGCCACCCGCTGGCTGCGGCACGCCCGCCGCCTCGATTCGACGGTGGTGCGGGCCGACGAGGCGGTCAGCTGGGGGCGCGAGAGCGTGCGGTTCAACATCCGGTGGCTGGTGCACCGCCGCCGCGGGAGCCTGCCGCTGCCGTCGGCCTTCGAATCGCCGCTGAGCGTGCTCAAGGAGGTCTCCGAGCAGGTCAAGCGCATCACGGAGGCGCTGGTGACCGCCGCCCAGCAGGACGAGGCCGACCCGGAGTTCACCGCGGAGTACGCGCGGTTGCTCGACCAGCTGGCGGGCGCGGTCGCGTGCCTGGACCAGAGCGACGACCGGCTCGCCGACCTGCCCGGCTACCTGGACGAACTGTCCGCACACCACCGTGAGCTGGACGGCAGGCTGCGGTTCGACCGGGTCACGACGGTGATGCGGCAAGCCGAGGACGCGGCGCTGCTCGCGGTGGCCCGCTCGGTGCGGGTGCTGGAGACGGCCGCGCCGCGCTGATCTGTTTGGGCTCGCCGCGGGCGGCAAGCCCACAGGCGGGAAAGGAGGGACGACGATGAACCGCACCACGACCCGGGAGAGCCTGGAGGCCGCGCTGCAGGACCTGGATTTCCCGGCGGAGAAGCCGCGGATCCTGGAGTGCGCGGAACGCAACGGCGCCGACGACGACACGGCCGCCGCGCTGCGCGCGATCCCGCCGGTGAGCTACGGCAGCTGGACCGAGCTGATCTCGGCCGCCCGCGTGGAGTCCGACGACGACCGGAGCTGACGTCGCGGTGGCGCGGCCGCGCGCCGCGCCACGGCGCAGCACCCCGGACGGCGGTGCACAGGCTCACCGGTCGGCGAATGCGCGGCCCACCGCCCGGCCACCGCGCCGAGGCACCGCCCGCTGAGCACCCCGGCTCACCGGCCCGCGAACCCTCGGCCCAACGCCCCACGCGCGCCCCGGCTCACCACCCGGCCGCCACGCCGACGCACCGCCCGGCCGCCGCGCCGACTCGCCGCCCAGGCAAGCGCCCTGGCCCAACCCCCACGCGCGCGCCAGCACACCACCCGGCCCCCGCACCGAGGCACCGCCCCGCGAGCGTGCCGGCTCACCACCGGCCACCGCCTCGGCTCGCCGCCCTGCCAGCACCCCGGCTCCCCGCCCAGCGAGTGCGCCCAGGCCCAACCCCCATGAGCGCCGGCTCACCACCCGGCCACCGCGCCGGCTCCTCGCCCCGCGAGCACCCCGGCTCACCGGCCGGCGAGCAGCTCCTCCAGCTCCCCCAGCACGTCTTCGACCGGGACCGTCGCTACAAACGAGTCGTCGTGCTCGCAGCGGGGCAGGTCCTCCCGCGTGCAGTCGACGCCGCACACCGGGCAGTTCGCCGTCCACGAGATCAGCACCCGGTGCCGCGACCGGCCGAGCGGCCCCGCGTTCACCACGTTGCCCATCCAGTAGACGCTGACCGTCGGCGCGCCGACCGCCGCCGCCAGGTGCCGCGGGCCGCTGTCGTTGCCGGCGAACGCCGAGCACCGGTCCAGCACCCCCACCAGCGCGGACATGCTCAGCGACGTCAGCGCGCGCACCGGCGGCCCGGCAAGTCCGGCCACCCGCTCGACCAGTTCACGTTCGTCCGGCGCCCCGATCACCACCACACCGCGCCCGCCCGCCGCGAGCTTGGCCGCGATCTCGGCGAACCGCTCCGCGGGCCAGCGGCGGCGCGGGTCGCCGGCGCCGGGGTGCACCACGACCAGCGGCTCCGGCAGTCCCTCCAGCACCTGGTCCGCCGCCGCGCGATCGGCGTCGGTCACCGTGATGGACGGTTCCAGCTCCACCGGCCGCGCCCCGGCCAGCCCGGCGACCTCCAGCGCGCGCAGCACCTCGTGCTGGTAGTACCGGAACGGTAGCCACCGGTCGGCCTCCCCGGCGTCCGGCGTCCGCGCGCCGACCAGGTACCGCGGTTCCAGCCTGCGCAGGAACGGGTTGGAGTTGCGCCCGCCGCCGTGCAGCTGCACGGCCAGGTCGACCGGCTTCAGCGCGTCGAACCAGGCCTGCTGCTCCGCCGCGTCGAACGGCTTCCCGGCCGGCTCGTGCACGTTCTCGTACGGCGGCATCGGACGCACCTCGGTCACCGGCGACGGGCGCCCGGCGAACAGCTCACGGTGCAGTTCCGTGCCCAGCAACACGATCTCGGCGTCCGGGTAGGCCGCCCGCAGCGCGGCCATCGCCGGCACCGCGAACAGCAGATCCCCCAGACCACCACCGCGCAGCACGGCGATCCTGCGCACGTCCGGCCACTTCGCTTCGATCGGGCCGACCGCGGGCCCTGCGTCGGAATTCACCACGCGCTCAAGGTGCCCGTTTCCGCAGGCAGCAAACGGAAATGTTTGTTCGCCCAAGATCCGGCTACTGGTGGAGCAGGAGAAGGAGTGGAGGTGGACATGGCAGGCGAGACCAAGGACGTGGCCCCCATCACGCCGGACCTCGTCCGGCTGCTGTCGGAGACCGCGCCCACGGTCGTGGTGCTCGGCGACGCGATCCTCGACGTGTGGCTGTCCGGCCACTGCGAGCGAATCTGCCGCGAGGCCCCGGCGCCCGTCGTCGACGTGGGCGCGCGCGCCCTGTCGCCCGGCGGGGCGGCGAACACCGCGGCGAACCTCGCCGCGCTCGGCGCGCGGGCCCGGTTCGTCAGCGTCGTCGGCGACGACGAACCCGGCCGGGAACTGGCCGCGCTGCTGGACTCCCACGGCGTCGACACCGAGAACCTGCTCACCGCGCCGTCGCGGCGCAGCACCAGCAAGCAGCGCGTGGTCGCCGACGACCAGGTGCTGCTGCGGTTCGACGAGGGCGACCGCGACGACCTGCCCGCGGTGCAGACCAACCGCCTCACCAAGGCACTGGAAAAGGCGCTCGCCGGCGCGGACGCGCTGATGGTGTGCGACTACGGCAACGGCCTCCTCGGCAAACCGCTGCGGGACGCGGTGGCGCGGCTGCGGACGGACATCCCGCTGCTGGTCGTCGACGCGCACGACTTCGAGCACTGGCAGCAGGCCCGGCCCGACCTCGTCACCCCGAACGCCGCGGAGGCGGCGAACCTGCTCGGCGCCGACCTGCCGGAGCCGGGCGAGGAACGCGCGCGCCTGTTCGAGGACGAGCGGCGGACACTGCTGGACAAGACCGGCGCCGCGGCCGCGGTCGTGACGATGGACCGGCACGGCGCGATGCTGCTCACCGGCGAGGGCCGCGGCTACCGCACGTGGGCCGATCCCGCGCCGGAGAGCCAGGCCAGCGGCGCCGGCGACACGTTCGCGGCGGCGCTCGTGCTGGCGCGGGCCGCCGGCCTGCCGACCACGAGCTGCATGGAGCTGGCGCAGGCGGCGGCGAACGTCGTGGTGCACCAGGACGGCACCGCGATCTGCACCCAGGCGCAGCTGTCCCTGGCGCTGAGCCGGGAACGCGAGGCCGCGGTGCCCGCCGCCGAACTCGCCCGCGCGGTCGCCGCGCACCGCGAGGCCGGGCGACGGGTGGTGTTCACCAACGGCTGCTTCGACGTGCTGCACCGCGGGCACATCACCTACCTCAACGAAGCCAAGCGGCTCGGCGACGTGCTGATCGTCGCCGTCAACTCCGACGAGAGCGTGCGACGGCTGAAGGGCCCGGACCGGCCGGTGAACACCGCGCAGGACCGCGCCGCCGTGCTGTCCGCGCTCAGCTGCGTGGACCACGTGGCGGTGTTCGACGAGGACACCCCGGTCGAACTGCTCAAGCTGCTGGAGCCGCAGCTCTACGTCAAGGGCGGCGACTACACCGAGAACATGCTGCCGGAGGCGCCGACCGTGCGTTCCTACGGCGGCGAGGTCCGCGTGCTCGGGTACGTCGCCGACCACTCGACGACGTCGGTGATCGAGAAGATCCGCACTTCCGCGCCGGTCGGGGAGGGCGCGTGAGGGTCGACGTCCTCATCCCCACCCGCAACCGTCCCGCCGAACTCGCCGTTACCCTGTCCAGCCTGGCCGCGCAGGACTTCCCGGACTTCGCGGTGCACGTGGCCGACCAGTCCGACGGGGACGCGTCCTACGAGTCTCCGGCCGCCGAGGCGATGGTCCGGGTGCTGCGGCACCAGGGCCACCCGGTCCAGCTGAGCCGGAACCTGCCCCGGCGCGGGCTGGCGCAGCAGCGCAACCACCTGCTGGACCAATCCAAAGCGGACTACGTCTTGTTCCTCGACGACGACGTGTGGCTCGAACCCGGCGCGATCACCCGCCTGCACTCGGCGATCAGCGAGCTGGGCTGCGGGATGGTCGGCAACGCCGTCACCGGACTGTCCTATCTGGACGACCGGCGGCCGCACGAGCTGGAGCCGTACGAAGAGTGGGAGGACAGGCCGGAGCCGGAGCAGATCACGCCCGGCACGCGTGAGTGGCGGCGCTGGACCCTGCACAACGCGGCCAACCCGACGCACCTGTCGGAGCGGGTCCGGCACCGTCCGAAGTGGACCGCGTACAAGGTCGCCTGGGTCGGCGGTTGCGTGATGTTCGACCGCGAGGCGCTGGTCAACGTCGGCGGGTTCGAGTTCTGGCAGGAACTGCCGCCGGAGCACTGCGGCGAGGACGTGCTGGCGCAGATGAAGGTCGCCGCCAAGTACGGCGCGGCGGGCATCCTGCCCACCGGGGCCGTGCACCTGGAGTCACCGACTACGGTGGTGAACCGGGACACCGAAGCCTACGACGTCGTTCCCCCGTGAGGATCATGACCGAGCCCGTTTCCCAGCAGCGCCTCCGGCTCCGGGACGAGTTCCTGGGCCGGGCGGCGGACGAGTTGTTCAAGTACGACGAGCGGTTGCGTGGACTCGACCTGGAGGTCCGCTTCGACCGCGGCGTCGCGCACCTGACCGGCGAGGTCGGCGAGCGGGCGCACCTGGACACCGCGCGTGATCTGATCGGGCGGCTGGACGGGGTGTTCGGCGTGTGGGACCGCGTCCGGGTCGGCGGGCGGGACCCGCTGATCCTCGACCTCGGCTGCGGCGGCCAGAAGCAGTACCCGGGCAACCTCGGCGTGGACCTGATGACCACCGGCGAGGTGGACGTGGTCGCCGACCTGTCCGGGCCGCTGCCGTTCGCGGACTCGTGCGCGGACCGGGTGTTCCTGGTGCACATCCTGGAGCACCTGATCGACTTCCTGCCGCTGGTGGACGAGGTGCACCGGGTGCTGCGCCCGGACGGCATCGCCTACGTGCTGTCACCGTGGTGGCGCTACGTGAACGCGGTGGCCGACCCGACGCACGTGCGGATGCTGGACGTGCAGACGATCAAGGGCATCTGCCGCAGGCCCGGCTCGCCGCGCACCTGGTTCCCGCTGCACGCGGGCTGTGACGGGGCCAGCATCTTCGCCGAGCTGCGGCCGGTCAAGGACGGTTCGGCGGAGGCGCCGGGCGCGGCGCACCTCGCCCGGTTCTTCGACTAGTGACCTGACTCGCACCTGCGCGGTCCCGGCAACGGGGGTGAAACACGTGGTGCATACCGTGAACCGCATGACGACCCACCGGATTCCG
This sequence comes from Amycolatopsis sp. NPDC006125, assembly GCF_040614195.1. Classification (NCBI taxonomy): domain Bacteria; kingdom Bacillati; phylum Actinomycetota; class Actinomycetes; order Pseudonocardiales; family Pseudonocardiaceae; genus Amycolatopsis; species Amycolatopsis sp. NPDC006125. Next base: position 38,009 of record NZ_JBEXTZ010000057.1, on the reverse strand, counting down.
GCCGGCGCCATCAACCTGTGGCCGGAGCAGCCCGAGAGCACGACCCGGACCGGCGGCACGGAGAACCGCGGCCTGGTGTGGTCGGCGCTCTGGCAGCACGACGAGACCGAGCCGCCCGCCGCCGACGCGCAGTCCTAAGCCGCGAGGCCGAGCCGCGTCAGGTATGCGGACAGCTCCGGTGGCGTGTGGAACGCGCTGCGGATCGCCAGTGCGGCGTCGCAGCCGAAGGCGATTTCGTCCCTGCTGATGGCGTGGCCTTCGGCGCGCAGGCCGTCCCGGTAGGCGTCGAGGACCAGCTCGCGCAGCGCGGGCAGGGCGGCGACCGGCAACTCGCCCTCGTCGGCCAGCCCGACGAGGAGCTGGCCCAGGTCGGAGCCGACCGGGAGCGGGCACTGCCAGCCGACGTCGATCACCACCAATGTGTCCGGCTCGTCCCGCGGCACCAGGAGGTTCTGCGGGCAGGCGTCGTGGTGCCCGAGGGTCTGCGGCAGCGCGTCGAGGCGGTCGAGCAGGTCCGGCACCCGGCGTGCGAGCGCGCGCTGGTCGTCGCGGGTCATGGCGTCCAGGTGGAGCCGGCCTTCGGCGAGGATACGGAGCGCCGGCCCGGGCGGGCCGCCGAGCCGACGCCCGGCCCAGCGGCCGAGCAGGTGCGCGGCGCGCTCGAACCGGGGCGGGTCCCAGGGGAGGTCCGCGCACTGGACGTCTTCCAGCCACATCGCCACGCGGTCGTCGCCCAGCTCGTCGATGCGGAAGACGGCGGGGGTGCGCAGGCCGGGCGGCAGCCGGAAGCCGGACCGGAGGAAGTCCGCCTCACCGCGCCAGGGGAACTCGCGCGCGAACCGCTCCCGGAGGCAGGCGGGGATGGTCGCGAACACCGCGGAATGCCGTGGGGCCTGGAGGATCTTGACGAACGCCGGCTGTGGCCCGGTGACGCGGTAGACCGCAGCCGTCGAGGGTGCGGTGGGGGTGAACCGCACGGGCACGATGCGGGTCGGCTGGCCCGCACCGCGCCGCCGTGTTCCTGGTGACCGCGTCGAGCTGGCGCCGCGTCGCGGAGCTTTTCGTGGCAGCGCCGAGCCGGCGCCGCGCCGCCACGGAGCTCGTTTCAGCGGTGCCGCCTCAGCGGTAGGGATCGGTGATCTCACAGAGCTTCTCCAACGTCTCCCGCAACTGCACCATCCGGCGCTTGCCCACGTGCTGCTCCCACTCCGCCTCGATGCGGGCGATCTCGGCCTCCGCGACGGGCGCCGCCTCGCGGGCCTTGTCCGTGGCGTGGATCAGGCGCGCCCGGCCGTCCCGCGGGTCCGGCACCCGCTGCACGTAACCGGCCTTCTCCAGCTGGTCGACCAGGAACCCGGCGGTCTGCTTCGTCACCTGCGCCGCCTCGGCCAGCTCGGTCAGCCTGCTGCCGGCCGGGTTGAGCCGCTGCAGCAGCCGCGCCTGCGCGAGCGTCACCTCGAACCCGGCGGCGCGGATCGCGTCCATCACCCGGTTCTCCAGGTGGCGGTACGGGATGTAGAGCAGCAGTCCGGTGTTCACGCGGGCTCCTTGACGATAGTCAGAGAACTTGCCTAAACTAGTCAGACCATCTTACCACTTTCGGGCGAGGTTCCCATGGAACAGAACGACAAGTGGCTGGCGATCGACGCGGAACGCGCGCGGATCGCCGACCTCTACGAGACCCTCACCGACGTCGAGCGGACGTACCCGTCGCTGTGCGACGGCTGGACGGTCCACGACGTCGCGACGCACGTGGCACTCGCACCGCACGTCGGAGTGGGCACGGTCCTCAAGGCGGCGCTGCGGGCGCGCGGGAACTTCAACCGCATGGTCTACGACCTGACCAAGCGGGAGTCGGCGCGGCTCTCGCCGCCGGAGGTGGTGGAACTGCTGCGCACGGCGGTCGGCATGCGCCGTCTCGCGCCGCGGCAGAGTCTCGACAACGCGTTGATGGACGTGCACGTCCACGCGCAGGACATCGCGATGCCGCTCGGCCGGCGGCTGCCGATGCCGGCCGAGGCGGCGGTCGCGTCCGCGGACCACCTGTGGGAGATCGGTTTCCCGTTCCACGCCCGCAAACGCCTGGCGGGTCACCGTCTGATCGCGACGGACGCCGACTGGCGCGCGGGCGAGGGCACGGAGGTCCGCGGCCCGATCCAGGCCCTGGTCATGCTGCTGGCCGGCCGCACCGCGACCATCCCGCAGCTGACCGGGATCTAGGCCGCGCGGTTCTCGCGGCCGCGCTCGACGGCGGTCAGACCCCAGCCGAGCGCGATCATGCCGACGCCGAGGCCCAGGTGCAGCCAGTTGTCGGCGTTGTTCAGCGGCACGAAGTTGGCGCCGCTGTCCTGGTCGATGACCAGTCCGTAGACCCACAGCAGCAGGTAGACGAAACCACCCAGCACGAGGAACCCGCGGGCGCCGCCCGGGGTGCGGGCCAGCGCCAGGCCCACGACGCCGAACAGCAGGTGCACGATGTTGTGCAGGATGGACACGGCGAAGACCCCGAGCAGCATCGCGCCGGAGTGGTGGCCGGCGAAGGTGAGGTCGTCGTAGTTCGTGGTGATCCCCGGGATGAACCCGAGGATCCCGACGAGCAGGAACACGGCGGCGACGATGGTCGCTGCGGTTTGCACGGGTCTGCGGACCCTGGTCGCGGTTGCGGAACGCCCGGTCATGACTACTCCTTTGGGACGAATTGCCCCCGGATAGCCCCGCCGAGCGTTCCGAAACCCCGTTCAGGGACGGCGTCCGACGAGATTCATCGCGACGAGGCTCAACACGACCTGGTCGTCCTGGTTGAGCAGCTCGCCACGCGTGTGGACGAGCCCGCGGTCCGGCTTGGAGCGGGACGCCCGCGCGGACACGACGGTGGCACGCAGCCGCAGCGAGTCGCCCGGCCGGACCGGCGCGGGCCAGCGCAGCTCGTCCACGCCCGGCGAGGCGAGGCTGGCGTTGCGGGAGAGGTAGTGGTCGGCGAACAGGCGCATCATGAGGCCGGTCGTGTGCCAGCCACTGGCGATGAGCCCACCGAACGGCCCGGTGTTCGCCCACTCCGGCCGGGTGTGGATCGGCTGCGGGTCGAACTGGGTGGCGAAGTCGAGGATCTCCTTCTCGGTGACCGAGAGGTGCCCGTACTCGTAGACCGCGCCCGGCTCGTAGTCCTCGAAGAAGCGCTGGTCGATCGGCGCGGCGAAGTCCGCCTCACTGAGGGTCATCGTCATGGCGCCAGCATCGCACGGACTTCGCCACCCACCTCGGCGCGCGCCGCCCCCGTGGCGGCGGTGGGCACGGGGGCGGCGAGTCGGTCAGCGTGGCGCGAGTTGACCGCTGGTGGCGGCGGCAGATTGGCACGGGCAGCGAGCCAACCGCCCGCCGCGGGCAGTGCCACCGGCGGTGGTCAGCGCGCCGAGCTGCTCAAGTTGTGCGCCGCCGCCAGGGCGTCCGCCGTCTCAGCCGCCATGCGACGCACGTCGAAGTCTTGCTCAGCCTTCTCCCGGGCGGCGTGGGCGAGTTTGCGGCGCAGCGCGATGTCCGTGCAGACCCGGTCCAGCGCCGCGGCCAGTGCCGGTCCGTCGCCGGGTGCGACGATCATCGCCGCGCCCGCCAGTTCGTCCACCACCTCCCCCACCGCGGTCGTCACGCACGGCACCCCGTGCGCCATCGCCTCCAGCACCGCCAGCGACAACGTGTCCCGCCGCGACGGCAGGCAGAACACGTCCAGCCCGCGCAGGAAAGCGCTCACGTCCCGCAGCCGCCCCAGGAACCGCACCGGCAGGCCCCGCGCCCGCTCCGCCAGATCCCGCCCGTCCCCGGCGACCAGCACCCGCACCACACGGCCCCGCCGCCGCAGCGTCGCCACCGCGGACAGCAGGTCCGGGCCGGTCGCCCCGCCGATCGCGCCGATCACGACGGGCGTCCGGTCCGACGGCTCGACCGGCGAGGCCGGGATGTCCACACCAGGCCGGATGCGCGTCACCCGCTCGGCGGGCGTGCCCAGGTCCCGCAGCCGCGCCTCGACGATCCGCGACGGCGCCAGCGCCCCGGCCAGCCGCCGGTAGCAGTCCCAGACCGCGCTCGACTGCGGCGCGCCACCGACCCGGTGCAGCGTCGCCACGGTCGGCGCCACCGACTCCGCGGCCTGCACGGCGGCCAGGTTCGCCCCGGCGTCGGCCAGGTTGACCTGCACGACGTCCGGCGAAAGCGCTCGCAGCGCGTTCTCCACCTGCGGGGCCCACACGCTCCGCACCGCCGACGCCACGATCTGCTTCGGCACACGCTCCGGGAACGCGCCGGCGAGCGGCTCCCCCACGACGAGGCTCGGCGCGACCCACGACGGCAGGCACCGCAGCAGCCGCCGGACGTAGACCTCCGCGCCGCCGAACGCCTCGTTGTCCACCACCAGCGCCACGTTCAGGCGTTCCATCGCCACCTCACGTAGTCGGCATACCGGACACAGCTACCCGTTCCGCGATCACCCAACACCTAACCGGTCGGTCAGACCCCTGACCGATCGGTTAGCATCGTCCGCATGGAACACGTGACGTGCTGCGTTGTTGGCGGGGGCCCGGCCGGGGTGATGCTCAGCGTCCTGCTGGCCAGGGCCGGAGTCAAGGTGGCCGTGCTGGAGAAGCACCGGGATTTCCTGCGCGACTTCCGCGGGGACACCGTTCATCCGTCCACTCTGCGCCTTCTGGACGAGCTGGGCCTGGGCCGGAAGTTCGCCGAGCTGCCCGGCCCGGAGCTGACCGAGATGCGGATGCGGGTGGCCGGGGAAACCGTGGTCGCGGCGAACTTCGGCCGTCTGCCCGGACGGCACAAGCACATCCGGATGGTCCCGCAGTGGGACTTCCTCGACCTGCTGGCCGCCGCCGAGCCGCTGGACCTGCGGATGGGCACCGAGGTGACCGGTCTGCGCAGGACGGACGGCCGCGTGACCGGGGTGACCTACCGGGACTCCGACGGCGAGGGCGAGCTGTCCGCGGACCTGGTCGTCGCCTGCGACGGGCGGGATTCGGTGGTGCGCCAGGCTGCCGGGCTGCAGCCCGACGAGTTCCCGCTGCCGATGGACGTGTGGCAGGTGCGGATTCCCGCGCCCCCGAACGACGAACGCGACGGCCGGGTGTTCGGCGTGTTCGGCAACGGGCAGGTCGCGGTGACGATGGACCGCGGCGACTACCACCAGACCTCGTACCTCATCCCGAAGGGCGAGGACGCCCGGCTGCGTGCCCGCGGCCTCGACTGGTTCCGCGGGCGGCTCGCGGAACTGTTCGGCTGGGACAGTGAGGTGCTGGCTGAGATCCGGTCGTGGGACGACGTCAAGCTGCTGGAAACCTCGATGGGCCGGCTTCCGCAGTGGCATGTGGACGGTCTGCTGTGCCTCGGCGACGCCGCGCACACCATGTCACCGGTCGGCGGGGTGGGCGTGAACCTGGCGGTCCAGGACGCCGTCGCGGCCGCCCGGATCCTCGCCGGCCCGTTGTCCGAGGGCCGGGTGTCCACACAGGATCTGGCGAAGGTCCAAAAGCGACGCGAGTGGCCGACACGGGTGGCGCAGCGGGCGCAGCTGGGCGAGCACGAGATGCTGCTGAAGCCGGCACTCGAGGGCACCCTGACCCGCGTGCCGCCCCCGCTGCGCGCGGTGCAGCGGTTCCCGCTCCTCGCGGTGGTCTCGGCCTACCTCGGCGGGATCGGCGTCCGGCCGGAACACGCGCCGGCCTTCGCGCGGCGTTAGGTGATCGCCGCCAGCACGAAGCGCTCCACCTCGTCGGCGGCCGCGTCCAGGTCCAGTTCCGGGTGCGCGAGCCAGTGCGACACCACACCGTCGATCGCGCCGCCGATCGCCAGCGCGACCGTCGTGGTGTCGAATTCGCGCAGCTCCCCGGCGCGCTGGCCGTCCTCCAGCAGGGCGGCCAGCCCCTGCCAGCGGCCGCCGGCGTCGTGCGAGCCGGGCGCCTTGAGCTTCGTCCCGTTCGCGTCGTCGAGCAGCACCTCGGTGATGAGCCGGACGTGCCGCCGGTGGGCCGACTGGTAGCTGATCATGGCGCGCACGTAGGCGGTGACCGCGGACGTGGCGTCGGGCTGGCGGTCGACCCTGGCCCGGACGTAGTCGCCGAACTGCTCGAACACCTGCTCCAGCGCCGCCTGCGCGAGGTTCTCCTTGGACGCGAAGTGGTACAGCACCGCGGCCTTCGAGATCCCGGCCGCCTCGGCGATCGCGGACAGCGACGTGCCGCGGTAGCCCTTGGTCGAGATGAGGTCGATGGTGCACTCGATGATCTGCTCCCGGCGGGCACGCTCGGTGAAGGTCGTCGGCCGGGACATGCCCCGATCCTAGAGGTTGCCCTCCCGGCGGCCGGGTATCCGCCCGGAATGCTGTCTTCGATCCTGCGGGGCGCCGCCGCCGGGGCGGCCGGGGCCACCGCCCTCAACGCCGTGACCTACGTCGACATGGCCGTCCGCGGGCGGCCGGCGAGCTCGACCCCGGAGCAGACGGTCCAGAAGGTCGCGCACGCCGTCGGCGTCGAGATCCCCGGCGACGAGCAGCGGAAACAGGCTCGGGCGAGCGGCATCGGCGCGCTGCTCGGGCTGCTCACCGGGACCGCGGTCGGCGCCGCCTACGGTGCCGCGCACGGCGCGGGGTGGCGGCCCGGCACGGTCACCGGCGGCCTCGCGGCGACCGGCGCCGCGCTGGTCGCCGCCAACGGGCCGATGACCGTTCTGCGCATCACCGACCCGCGCCGCTGGAGCTTCGCCGACTGGGCCAGCGACGTGGTCCCGCACGTCGCCTACGGCTTCGTCACCGCCGCGACCTTCGCCGCCACCGTGCGGAAACGCCGCCGCTGACCACCCGTGAGGGGGAGGTGTATGCGGAACGGCCAGGGGGTATCCCGGCGTCAGTGCTCGATCGGGGAGGGAAACCATGGGCAGGCACCGCATCGACGACGCGGGCACGGACCTGAAGTGGGGCGGTCCGGCTCTCGTCACCGAAGCCAGGCACGCCGCCCGCGGCCGGCACGCGCGACCCGAGGACGAACAGACGACGCAGCCGCTGGAAGGCGCTCTCACCGGCGAGGTCGCCGTCGCGCCCTGACGGGCCGGAAAGCGCAGGTCAGCGCGTCGCGAACGGGTGCCGCCCGTTCGGGTTGATTAGTGCGAATCGGTATCGGGTACTGCTCCCGCCGTGACACCAGAGGTGGTCGTGGTCGGGCAGATCGCCCGTGACCTCGTCCTGCGCGTGGGTGACGCCCCGGAGGCCGGGACGTCGGCCACGGTGCGCTCCCGCGACGAGATCCTCGGCGGGAAGGGCGCGAACCAGGCCGTCGGCGTCGCCCAGCTCGGTGTGCCGGTCGCGTTGCTCGCGGTGGTCGGCGACGACCGCGCCGGACACGACCTGCTGACCCACGCCGCCGGCGACGGCATCGACGTCTCGCACTGTGTGGTGCGGGAACACGCCCGCTCGGCGCTCATCGTGAACGTCGTCGACGACCACGGCCAGTGGCGCTACCTGGAGGACATCCCCGAAGACGTCCAGGTGGCCGAACACGACGTGCTCTCCTCGGCCGCACTGCTCCGGGACGCGTCATCGGTCATCGTCCAATTGCAGCAACCGGCCCGCACGGCGATGGCCGCGGCCCGGCTCGCCCGCGAAGCCGGCGCCCGGGTGGTGCTGGACGGTGTGCCCGCGGACAAAGAGGTGCTGGCGTGCGCCGACGTCCTCCGCGCCGACGCCAGGGAAGCGGAAATTCTCACCGGACAGCCCGTCGGAAATGTGGCCGAAGGGGTCAAAGCGGGCGTTATGCTGCTCGCGCACGGGCTCGACTTGGCAGTACTTGAGGTGGCCGGCCACGGCAACGTGTTCGTCAGCCGGGCCGGCTACGAGTTCCTCCCGCACGGCGACGCGCACGTCGTCGACACCACCGGTGCGGGAGATGCCCTGGTCGCGACCCTGACCTGCGCGTTGTCGCGGGGGCAGGACCTGCGCACCGCCGCACGAGCGGCGGTCGAGGCAGCGGCGAGCACAACCGAACACGCCGGGGGCCGACCCCGGCTGAACCCCGGCATCCTCGAGTCGCGGAAGCAGTCATGACCCTCAGCCAGCCCAAACCGGCAACCCGGATACTGATAGCCCCGGACCGCGCGGCGCCACCCGTGCCGTGCGAAGAATGCGGTTACTCCGCCCTGCGCATCGCCAAGCTCGTCAACGAGGCGGATGAGCCGCTGGCGACCCTGCTGGTGTGCACCAACTGCCGGGCGCACACTCCACTGCCGGAGTTGCCTGCTCCTCGGCGGCCTTAGGCGCCTGCCGCTACGCGGGTATCTACTGCGCCGGCTTCGCTTCGCTACGCCCGGATCTGCCCCTCCCGAACCCGATCTCTCAGTGTTCGGTTGCCGAGAAGTCGCGTCAAGGCGGGAAAGCGTACCTTGACCCGACTGCTCGGCAACCGATTTGGCTGGGGATCGGGTTGCGGGAGGGGACTGCCTCGTGGAGTGGTTCCTTTTCGTTGCCGGCTTGCGGACCGGATTCCTAAGAAGAAACCCCCACCGGGGCGTGCAGAGGCACCACGGCGCTGGAGAAATCACAGAACAAGAACGCGTCGTACCGGCGCGGAAGCATCGTCGGCACGTAATTCCCCCGCCACTCCAATCGCGGGTCGTACACCACACCGACCGCTCGGTGTCCCCGGACTTGCGAGGCCCACTCGCCCACCTCGTCGAGCAGGAAGAGCGAATCGGCGTCGGGGACGGCCGCGTGCAGCATCGACTCCAGGCTGTCCTCCCGCGCGGGCGGCACCGGCATGTCCTCCGGCGGCGCGCCCCACCGCGAGCCGGCCATCACCGTGCCCCGGTGCGTGCCGAAGCCCACCGTGAACGACTCGCCGGGGTGGCGTTCCCGCACCAGCTGCCCCACGTTCAGCATCCCGGCCGCGGCCATGTCCGTGGCCCGCGCGTCGCCGATGTGCGTGTTGTGCGCCCACACCACGGCCTTCGCCGACGGGCCGTACGCCTCCAGCAGCCGGTCGAGCGTGTCGGTCATGTGCTCGTCCCGCACGTTCCACGATTCGACGTCACCGCGGACCATCGTCCGGTAGTAGCGCTCCGCCCCGGCGACCACCTCGGCGTTCTGCTGCGCCACGAAACCGGCGTCCAAGCCGGGCACGTCGCCGGTCTCCCGCAGCGAAGCGAGCAGCCGCAGCACGTCGCTTTCGCAGTTTTCCGGCACGAGCCGCGTCGAGTACGCGTAGTCGTGCGGGTCCTCGGCGAACGGCTCGAAGCAGCGCATCGCGGAAAGCGCCGTCTCCACCTGGCCCGGCTGGTGCTCGCGCAGGTACCCCAGGATCTCCCGCAGCGAATCCCACAGGCTGTAGACGTCCAGACCATGGAAACCCACCGGGCGGTCGCCGAACCGCGCCGCGTTGTACGCCGTCAGCCACCGGGCGAATTCCACCACGTCGTCGTTGGCCCACATCCAGCGCGGCCACCGGTCGAAACCGGACAGCACCGCCTCCGGATCACCGCGCCCGCCCGCCACGCAGCAGTGCACGCGGTGGCAGTCCGGCCAGTCGGCCTCCACGGCGACGAACGAGAAGCCCCGCTCCACGATCAGCCGCTTGGTGATCTCCGCGCGCCACCGGTGAAAGTCGGCGGTGCCGTGCGAGGCCTCCCCCAGCAGGACGAAACGCGCGTCGCCGATGCGGTCGATCAGCGGGTCGAGGTCCTCCACCCGGCGCAGCCCGATGGCGTCCTCGCGCGGGGTCAATACGAGAGCTCCTTGGCCGCGGCCTGCGCGGTGGCGAGCTCCTGGCACAGCCGCACCGTGACCTCCTGCGCCCTGGCCAGCGCGGCCGTGGCGTCGAAGACCGACGTGATCAGCGTTTCGTACCCGCCCTGATCACCCGGCACGTCCAGGTTCCCCAGCCACAGCTGCCGTTCCAGCCACGTGCCCAGTTCGGGCAGGCTGCGCGCGACGTTCTGGGAGAGCAACTTGAGCGATCCGAGCACCTGGTAGATCTCCGCGGCGCCGTCGATGCCGGTTTCGCCGTCCACACCGGAGGCGCGGTGGTACAAGCCGCGCGTCGCCAGCTGGGCCTGTTCCGCCAGCCCGCCGCAGCTGGCCGCCACCTCGCTGTTCCGTGACACGTCCATCTTCGCCGGTCCCCTGTCTGACGCCGGTCGTACTGGTTCAGCTTTCCCGTTCCGCGCCGAAACCAAACCGTGCCGGGCGAAACGTTCAACGGAGGATCAACGCGGGTAGAGGTGTCACGGGGACTTACGCGCGAGAGGGGAGTGGGCGATGGCGACGACCGTGTGGCTGGGCCGGTTCGAAGGCATCCGGGTGGGTCTGCATTGGAGTGTCTTCGCGATGGCCGGGGTGCTGGTCGTGGCACTGCCGTTCACCCAGTGGGCGCCGCTCGCGCCGGTGCAGGGGGTGTTCGCCTACATCGTGGCGAGCCTGATCACCGCCGCGCTGTTCGTGGTGTCGCTGTGCGCCCACGAACTCCCGCACGCACTCGTCGCGCGACGATCGGGACTCGAGGTCCGCGAGGTGACCCTGTGGTCGCTCGGCGGCGTCACGCGGCTGCGCGGCGAACCGCGGTCGCCCGGCGTGGAGTTCCGCGTGGCGTTCGCCGGGCCGCTGATGAGCCTGCTGCTGGCGGCGATCTTCGGCTTCGCCACCTGGATGACGTCGCCGATCGGCGATTCGCTGTCCGGCGCGGTGCTCGGCTACCTCGCGGTGCTGAACCTCGTGCTGGGTGTGTTCAACCTGATCCCGGTGGCGCCACTGGACGGTTGCCGCGTGCTGCGGTCGATCCTGTGGGCGGCGTGGAACGACCGGCACCGCGCCACGCTCGGCAGCGCACGCGCCGCCCGCGTCCTCGGCTTCGCCGTGTGCGCGCTCGGCGTGGTGACCCTGCTCCGCGGGCCGATCGGGCTCGGCGTGTGGCCGTTGCTGGTCGGCCTGTTCATCGTCAACCTGGCGCTGGCCGAGGAACGCGACGCCGAACTCGGCACCAGCCTCGCCGCGATGCGGGTGCGGGACGTGATGACCATGCGCCCGGCCACCGCGCCCGCCGCCACCACCGTGGCGACCTTCCTGCGGGACAACGCCATGCTGCGCCAGCACTCGGCCTACCCGCTCGTCGACCCGGTCGGCCGGTTCGCCGGGCTGGTCACGCTGACCCGCATGCGGGCCGTGCCGCCGGAGCAGCGCCCGAACACCCTGCTCGGGGAAATCGCCTGCCCGCCAACGGAAATCCCGCGCGCCACCCCGGACGAGCCGCTGCTGGCGTTGCTGCCGCGGATGTCCGGGTGCGCCGACGGCCGGGCCCTGGTGTTCGACGCCGACCGGCTCGTCGGGATCGTGTCGCCGTCCGACATCAGCCGCGCGGTGACGCTGCGCGGTCTCGGCGTGGACTGGCACGGCGGCGCGGACGTCGCGGTCGCGCGCAGCCCGTCCAGCCCGCCGCTGGGCCGTCCGGCCGCCCAGCGCTGGCCGTGAGTTTCGGCACCTCCGGGCAGGGGAATCCTCGCTTCCGATGAGCCACGAAAACACCCAGCGAGACGTGCGGCGCCTGGCCGATCAGCTCGTGGACGGCCTCGACCGGGAAGACCTGGACTCCGTGTCCCGCGTGCTGCCCAGGATGATCGGCGCCGACGCGCCGGACGCCGGCCTGCTCCGGCCCCTGTGCGCGGAGCTGGTCACGGTGATCGCCCGCGAAGTGCGGGCCCGCGCCGCACCGGAGGGCGCGGACCTGTTCACCATCGCGCTGTCCGACGAGACCGACGAGGCCGTGCCGATCGACGACCTCCAGCCGGCGCTGCGGGCCGTCCTGCGCGCCGTGCTCGCCGAGCTCAACCAGGACAGCGCGGGGCTGGCGGCGCAGCTGGAGTTCATCGCGGGGGACCCGGATCCGTGCGGGCAGATCGACGCGCTGATCCACCTGGTGTCCTGGGCCCACGACCTGCCGCAGACGTGAGCGGCCAGTGGTGGCGGGACGCCGTCATCTACCAGGTCTACATCCGCAGCTTCGCGGACGGCACCGGCGACGGCGTCGGGGACCTGGCCGGCCTCCGCGCGAAACTCCCCTACCTGTCCGGCCTCGGCGTGGACGCGCTCTGGATCACCCCGTGGTACCCGTCGCCGATGGCCGACGGCGGCTACGACGTGGCCGACTACCGCGACATCGACCCGGTGTTCGGCACGCTCGCCGACGCCGAGGCCCTGATCGCCGAGGCGCACCGGCACGGCCTGCGGATCATCGTCGACATCGTGCCCAACCACACCAGCGACCGGCACCCGTGGTTCCAGGCCGCGCTGGCCGCCGGGCGCGGCTCGCCGGAGCGGGAGCGGTACGTGTTCCGCGACGAGCCCAACGACTGGCGCAGCGTCTTCGGCGGGTCCGCGTGGAGCCGGGCCGGCGACGGCCAGTGGTACCTGCACCTGTTCGACAGCACGCAACCGGACCTGAACTGGGACCACCCGGAGGTGCGCGCGGAGTTCCTTGACGTCCTGCGGTTCTGGCTCGACCGCGGGGTGGACGGGTTTCGCATCGACGTCGCGCACGGCATGGTCAAGGACCCGGCGCTGCCCGACCTCGGCCTGGACCACGAGGGCCTGGTCGAGCCGCCGGACCGCAGCGACCACCCGCACTGGGACCGGCCCGGCGTGCACGAGATCTTCCGGTCCTGGCGCGAGCTCGCCCGCCACTACGGCGACGACCGGATCTTCGTGGCCGAAGCGTGGGTGGACAGCCCCCAGCGGCTGGCCCGGTACGTGCGGCCGGACGAGCTGCACACCGCGTTCAACTTCGACTTCCTGCGCTGCCCGTGGGACGCGGGGAAGCTGCGGTCGGTGATCGACTCCAGCATCGCCGCGCTCGCCGCGGTGGGCGCGCCTGCCACCTGGGTGCTGTCCAACCACGACGTCAAACGGCACGTCACCCGGTACGGCGGCGGGCTGCCGCGGGCGCGGGCCGCGTTGCTGCTGATGCTCGCGCTGCCCGGCGGCGCGTACCTCTACCAGGGCGAGGAGCTGGGGCTGGAGGAGGTCGAAGACCTGCCGGAGGAGGTGCTGCAGGACCCGACGTGGGAGCGGTCCGGGCACACCAAGCGCGGCCGCGACGGGTGCCGGGTGCCGCTGCCGTGGTCCGGCTCGGCGCCGCCGTTCGGGTTCTCGGCCGGCACGCCGTGGCTGCCGCAGCCCCCGCACTGGGCCGCGAAGACGGTCGCCGCGCAGGAGGACGACCCGGGCTCCACGCTGTGCCTCTACCGGGACGCGCTGCGGATCCGCAAGGAACACCCCGCACTCGGGGACGGGGAACTGTCGTGGTTGGACAGTGCGCCGGACGTGCTGGCGTTCCGGCGCGAGCCGGGGGTGGTGTGCGTGGTCAACCTCGGCTCGGAGCCGATCGCGCTGCCGCCGCACCGGAAGATCCTGCTGGCCAGCGCCGAACCGGCGGACGAACTCGCCCCCGACTCCGCCGTGTGGCTGTCAGCCTAGGTGCTGGCGCAGCTGCTGGCAGGCGTCCTCGCAGCTGCGGCAGGCCTCGGCGCACACCGCGCAGTGCTCGTGGTGCCCGGCGTGCTTCTCGCACTCCTCGGCGCACGCCCGGCAGGCCTTCTCGCACAGCGCGAGCAGCTCGGAGACGATCCCGGCGGGGTCGCCGCGGCGGGACAGCACCTGCGCGGTCGCGGCGCACACGGCGGCGCAGTCCTGGTCGAGCTTGATGCACCGCACCATCGGGCCCGGATCCGGTTCGGACAGGCAGGCGTCGGCACAGGCCGTGCAGGTCTGGGCGCAGGACACGCACTCCTGCAGGCACGCGGCGATGGCCTCCGGGTCGAGGCCGCCGAGGTCGGCGGGGTGGGTCTGCACCATGCGCAGGGCGTTGGTCATGACGTCCTCCTCTCCCCCGGCGCATACCCGGCCCGGCCGGGTCCAACCGTTTGCCCGGCCGCCGCCCGGGTAGGCCTTGGCACATGTCCGAACTACCGCTGCCCGAGTACGACGAGCTGCCACTGGCCTCGCTGCAGCACCGCATCCGGTCGCTCGACGAGGAGCAGCTCGACCAGCTGATGTCCTACGAGCTGAAGCACGCCAACCGGCTGCCGGTGCTGGAGCTGATGCGCGTGCGCAAGCGCCAGCTCCACGAGGGCGCCGAGCCGTCGCACGGCGAGCACACCAAGATCCCCGAGGTGACCGGCCACGCCGGCGGCTCACCCGCCAAGCAGCAGACGGCGGCCGAGCCGAACACCCCGCTGCGCCACGGCGTCGCCGACCAGACCCCGCACCGGGGACGTTCCTAGATCCGCTGTCCGGGGACGTTGGTGACTGGCTGACACGCTGAGGACGGTCTTGATAGGGGTGAGGCCTCCGGGTTCGGTGTGGCTTGCGGCAACAACGCCGATCACCAGGAGGTCCTCGATGGCGCACCGGAACGCGCCATTGACCCCCACCGTGTGATCGGGCCACCGGCGAGCCGATCCGCCGCTACCAAGGCGACCGCCGGGGCGAGCTGATCCACGTCGATGTCGCAAAGCTCGGCCGCATCCCCGACGACCACTCCCGCCTGGCCTGCACCGAAACCCTGCCCGACGAGAAAGCCATCACCTGCGCCGCGCCCACGCCTGGTTCGCCGAACACGACATCGGCATCGGCGGCCACACCCCCGAACCAACCTGACCAAAAACACACCTAGAGCCGCTCCTGAACGCGGCGCAGCGTCTCGCGCAGGTTGTCCTCCGAGACGGCGTCGATCGCTTCGTCGAGCGGGAGCCACTTCAGCGGCGCGTCCGGCTTCTCCGGCCGCGCCGCTTCCGGCTGCCCGGTCGCCAGCACGTACCGCAGGTCCGCGTGTTCGTGCGCGGGCTCGGCGCCCTTCGCGGGCACCGGGACGACCACCGCGTGCAGCAGGTCCGCGGTCGGCCACGGCCGCAGATCGGTCAGCCCGGTCTCCTCGCGCCCTTCGCGCAGCGCGATCACCAGCGGGTCCGTCTCACCCGGGTCGCCGTGCCCGCCGACCTGCAGCCACGCCTGCTGACGCTGGTGCCACCGCAGCAGCACGCGGCGGCTCTCCGGGTGCACGATCACGGCGGAACCGGTGACGTGCAAGGGAATCTCCCGCGAGAACGGGTCCGCCGCGGTGGCCAGCACCTCCTGGATCCGCGCCACATCGGCGTTCTCGGTCTCGTCCCGTGCGGTGTAGGCCTCCAGCATGCCCGCAGCCTACGACGTTTCCGCCCCACGGATGGGGGAACACCCCGCCGGTGTCCAGACACGACGAACTCCGCCGGACCGCACGCGACACCTTCGGCTGGGCGGAACTGCGCGACGATCAGCTGACGGCGATGGCAGCGCTGCTCGACGGGCACGACGTGCTCGCCGTCATGCCGACCGGGTCCGGCAAGTCCGCGATCTACCAGATCCCCGCGCTGCTGATGGACGGGCCGACGCTCGTCGTGTCGCCATTGACCGCGTTGCAGCGGGACCAGGTGGGGCAGATCGAGGACAGCGACGCCCCGGACGCGGTCGCGGTCAACTCCGCGCAGCCCGCGCGCACCACGAGCAAGGCCTGGGACGCGGTCACCCGCGGCGACGCCGAGTACCTGTTCCTCGCGCCGGAGCAGCTGGCCAAGGACGAGGTCCTGGAGCAGCTCGACGAGATCCGGCCGAGCCTGTTCGTCGTCGACGAGGCGCACTGCGTGTCCGCGTGGGGCCACGACTTCCGGCCGGACTACCTCCGGCTCGGGCACGCCATCGAGCGGCTCGGGCACCCGCGCGTGCTGGCGCTGACCGCGACCGCGGGCGGGCCGGTGCGGGACGACATCGTCGAGCACCTCGGCCTGCGCGACCCGGTGCGCGTGGTGTCCGGGTTCGACCGGCCGAACCTCCACCTCGCGGTGCACCGCGCCACCACCGAGGAGGACAAGCGCGCCGCCCTGCTGAAGTGGGTGCGGGACGCGGAGAAGCCCGGCCTCGTGTACGCCGCGACGCGCAAGGACAGCGAACGCTACGCCGAGGAACTGGGCGCGGTGGCCTACCACGCCGGGATGAAGGCGGCCGACCGCAAACGCGTGCACGAAGACTTCCTCGCCGACCGGGTGGACGTCGTCGTCGCCACGTCGGCGTTCGGCATGGGCATCGACAAGCCGAACGTGCGGTTCGTCGTGCACGCGTCGGTTCCGGAGTCGGTCGACTCGTACTACCAGCAGATCGGCCGCGCGGGCCGGGACGGCGAGCGCGCCGACGCGATGCTGTTCTACCGGCCGGAGGACCTGGGCCTGCAGAAGTTCCTCACCGCGCGGCGCTTCGACGACGAGGGCATCGCCGAGCTCGCCGAGTCCCTGCGCGAGCAGGACGGCCCGGCCAGCCCGCAGGAGATCGACGGCGAGGTGGACCAGTCGCACCGCCGGGCGATGAACAACCTGAACCTGCTGGAGCAGACCGGCCTGGTCGAGGAGACCGGGCAGGGGAAGTTCAGCTACGCCGACACCGACCCGGAGGAGGCGACCGAGCGCGCCGCCGAGGTGTCCGAGCAGCGCAAGAAGCTCGACCGGTCCCGCGTCGAGGTGATGCGCGAGTACGCCGAGACGTCCGCGTGCCGCCGCCAGTTCCTGCTCGGCTACTTCGGCGAGACGCTGGACGAACCGTGCGGGTTCTGCGACACCTGTGACGCGGGCACGGCGGCCGAGCTGACCCCGTCCGACGGGGAGTTCCAGCCGGGCGCGTCGGTGCGCCACGCGGAGTGGGGCACCGGCCAGGTCGTGCGCCGGGAGGCCGAGAAGGTGACCGTGCTGTTCGACAAGGCCGGCTACCGCTCCCTGTCGCTGCCCGCGGTCCGCGAGAAGCACCTGCTGACCGAGGAGTGAGTCCCCGGCTCAGGGCGCGTAGGCGTCCAGGCCGAACAGGTCGAACAGCTTCTGCTGCACCGCGTCCCGGCAGGTCAGCAGCCGCCGGGTGCGCGGGCGGCCCCCGGTCGACGGGTACCGCAGCACCGTCTCCCCGATCCGCGACAGCAGGTCCAGCAGCTCACGCACCGACAAGTCCAGCCCGGCCCGGTCGGCCTCCTGCCGCATCACGTGCGTCACCGCCGTCGCCAGCACGCTCACCAGCGAGTGCACCGCGATCCGGTGCTCGGTCCAGTGCCGCCGCGGCGCGGACGCGGCCACGAACGGGCCGTTGAGCTGCCGGAACGTCGAGTCCAGGTGGTAGCGCGCCCGGTACGCGGTGATCACGTCGGCGACCGGCCAGTCGTGGTCGGTCACGAGCAGCTGCTTGCCGAAGTACTCCTCGTCCAGGCGCGACCGGGCGTTCTCGTCGACCCGCCACTCCAGCCGCAGCTCGGCCGGGCGCGTGCCGGTCAGCCGCGTGGACAGCACGCGGTCGACCCACCGCACCCGGGTGATCCGCGCGATCTCGGTCAGCACCTGCTCGCGGGGCCGTCGGTTGGTGCCCGCCGCCAGCGCCAGGGCGAGACCGTCGAGCTGCCGCGTGGCGCTGCTCAACGCCTGGGCGAACCCCCGCGCCTGCGCGGCGTGCAGCTTCGCCGAGTGCGTGAGCACCACCCGCCGGGTCGTGCCGGACACCACGGCGTGCGTGTCCAGCGCCGTCACCCCGGCGAAGCGGTCCGGGCCGACCGACCGGCGCGCCGACGCCGGGCGCGCCAGCAGCTCGGGGTAGTCGCCCAGCGGCAACGCGCCGACGAAGTGCCTGCCGTCGTCGAGGTCGAGCTGCGCGTGCTGGCCCGTCTCGAACACCAGCGTCACCGGGCCGGCCACCCGCGACGCCAGCCGGTCGGCCGACACCCCGAACGGGACCGCGCCCTCCCGCCGGTACACGCTCGACGCCAGCGGGATCGCGCCGTCCCGCGTGACCACCGTGCTCAACCCGGCCGGGGAGGCCGCCGCGGTTTCCGATTCCGCGTAGGTCGCGAAGTTCGGCACGTCCACCGCGAGCAGGATCGGCTCCGGCAGGTGTTCCCGCACGCGCGCGGACACCGCCTCCTCGATCCGCTCCAGCTGCGCCCGCGTCAGCCGCCGCGTGGCGCGCCAGAACTCGTCGTCCTGCACGGCGGCCGCGGCGATCCGTGGCCGCACGAACCGGCTCGCCGCGCTGTCCGCCCACCACTGCGCCAGATCCGTGCCCGGCGCGGTCGCGCGGTGCAGCACCGACAACGCGAAGTACGTCCCGATCGACACTTTCGCCTTGCGCGAGCCGAGCACGTCGTCGATCGCCGAGCGCACCTGGAGCCGCTCCAGGGTGGACCAGACGGCGGCGACGTCACCGAAAGCCAAGTGCCGCGTACCGTCGGGTGAACCGGCTGCACCGTCCAGAGCTGCTGCGATGTCTTCGGCGGTGCCGAGATAACGCTGCGACGTGATCCGCGGCGCGCCGTTCACCCGCCCGGTGTGCGCGAGGTAGTAGTAGGTCTTGCCGCCGACCCGCTTGCCGATCACCGAAGCCACACTTTAGGTAATACGCCCGCACCGGCCGCGGCGCAACGACCACGGCCGTGGTGAGCAGCGGAAACAGGGTTCCCGCCACCCGGTGTGGCCGATCTTGCGCGGTCTGGTCCTGGCACCGCGGGCCGGGCCGGTCCTAGCGTTTCCGGTATGGCATCCGCTCCCACCGCCTCCGCGATGCGCCGCGCGCTGGCCCGTGCCCGCGACGGCAAGACCCTCGACATCACCGAGGCGACCGTGCTGTTGCACGCGCGCGACGAAGACCTCGAAACGCTGTCCGAGCACGCCTCCCGCATCCGCGACGCCGGACTGGCCGAAGCCGGCCGCGAAGGCGTCATCACCTACAGCCGCAAGGTGTTCATCCCACTCACCCGGCTGTGCCGCGACCGCTGCGGGTACTGCACTTTCGCGACGGTTCCGGGCAAACTGGACGCCCCGTTCCTGTCGCCGGACGAGGTGCTGGAGATCGCGCGGCAGGGCGCGGCGATGGGCTGCAAGGAAGCCCTGTTCACCCTCGGCGACCGCCCCGAGGACCGCTGGAAGCAGGCCCGCGAGTGGCTGGACGCGCACGGCTACGACGACACGCTGTCCTACGTGCGCGCGATGGCGATCCTGGTGCTGGAGCAGACCGGTCTGCTGCCGCACCTCAACCCCGGCGTCCTGACCTGGCAGGACCTGCAGCGCCTCAAGCCGGTCGCGCCGTCGATGGGCATGATGCTGGAGACCACCGCGACCCGGCTGTGGAGCGAGCGCGGCGGCCCGCACTACGGCTCGCCGGACAAGGACCCGGCAGTGCGGCTGCGGGTGCTGGAGGACGCCGGCCGGACGTCCGTGCCGTTCACCACCGGCATCCTGATCGGTATCGGCGAGAACTACGAAGAGCGCGCGGACGCCCTGTTCGCGATCCGCAAGGTGGCGCGCCAGTACGGCGGTATCCAGGAAGTCATCGTGCAGAACTTCCGAGCCAAGCCGGACACCAAGATGCGCGCCACGCCGGACGCCGACCTGCAGGAGCTGGCCGCGACGATCGCCGTCGCGCGGCTCGTGTTCGGCCCGAAGATGCGCATCCAGGCGCCGCCGAACCTGATCGGCAGCCAGTACGACCTCATGGTGCGCGCCGGGATCGACGACTGGGGCGGGGTTTCGCCGCTCACGCCCGACCACGTCAACCCCGAGCGCGCCTGGCCGCAGATCGACGAGCTGGCCCGGCAGACCGAGAAGGCCGGTTACACGCTGCGCGAGCGGCTGACGATCTACCCCGAGTACCTGCTCGCCGGTGAGCCGTGGCTGGATCCGCGCGTCGCCGGGCACGTCGCCGCGCTGGCCGACCCGGAGACCGGCCTGGCGCGGGAGGACGCGGTCCTGGAGGGCCGCCCGTGGCAGGAGCCGGACGGCGGCTGGCAGGACCAGGCCGGCACCGGGCGCACCGACCTGCACGTCGAGGTCGACACCACCGGCCGCACCGAGGACCGGCGCAGCGACTTCGACTCCGTGTACGGCGACTGGAAGGAACTCGCTTCGCAGGTTCCGACCGCGCCGCGCCGGATGGACACCGACATCGCGGAAGCGTTGCGCCGCGCGGAACGCGACCCGGCCGGTCTGTCCGATGCGGACGCTCTCGCGTTGTTGCACGCGGACGGCGCGGAGCTGGAAGCGCTGGCGTCGCTGGCGGACGGGTTGCGTCGCGACGTCAACGGCGACGACGTCACGTTCGTGGTCACGCGGAACATCAACTTCACCAACGTCTGCTACACCGGCTGCCGGTTCTGCGCGTTCGCGCAGCGTCGCACGGACGCCGACGCCTACACGCTGTCGCTGTCGCAGGTCGGCGACCGCGTCGATCAGGCGTGGGAGGCCGGGGCGACGGAGATCTGCATGCAGGGCGGCATCCACCCGGACATGCCCGGCACGGCGTACTTCGACCTGGCGGCCGAGGTGAAGCGGCGGCAGCCGGACATCCACCTGCACTCCTACAGCCCGATGGAGGTCGTGAACGGCGCGTCCCGGACGAACATGTCCATCCGGGACTGGCTGACGCGCGCGCACGAGTCCGGTGTGGACTCCCTGCCGGGCACGGCGGCGGAGATCCTGGACGACGACGTGCGGTGGGTGCTCACCAAGGGCAAGCTGCCGACGTCGAGCTGGATCGAGGTGGTGTCCACGGCGCACGAGCTTGGCATCCCGACGACCTCGACGATGATGTACGGGCACGTCGACACGCCCGCCCACTGGGTCGGGCACATCAAGCTGATCGCCGACCTGCAGCGGCGGGCGCTGGAGAAGACCGGGCGGCGCGGGTTCACCGAGTTCGTGCTGCTGCCGTTCATCCACCAGAACGCGCCGATTTATCTGGCGGGGCTGTCCCGCCCTGGCCCGACGAAGCGCGAGAACCGGGCGGTGCACGCGCTGGCGCGGATCCTGCTGCACGGCCTGATCGACAACATCCAGTGCTCGTGGGTGAAGCTGGGCGAGGACACCTGCCGGGACGTGTTGAACGGCGGCGTGAACGACCTCGGCGGCACGCTGATGGAGGAGACGATCAGCCGCATGGCGGGCGCGGACAACGGCTCGTACAAGACGATCAGCGAGCTGGAGAAGATGGTCGCACCGATCGGACGCCCACTGGTCCAGCGCACGACCACGTACGGCCGCCCGTCGCCGGACCGCGTGGCGGCGGCACTGGCCTCCGACGGAGTCGCCCAGGCCGTCCGACGGCCGCTGTCACTGCCGATCGTCAGCTGAGAGGCGGCGCCCGGGGCGGCGAACACGGCCGTGTTCGCCGCTCCGGGTTCGCCCCTCCACCCGCTGCGTCGAGTCCACCCTCCCGCCACCGCGTACGCCCCTCCGCGCGGCGTGTTCGCCAGTTGGCGCGGGTTCGCCCTCGACCGCGCATTCGCCCACCGGACGGCGCGTTCGCCACTCAGCGCGCCCAGTTCGCCGTCTGTGTCCCGCGTCCGGCTGATTCGCCTCTCCGGGCGCCTTGTCGCCTTCACGGGCACCGATCAGCCGGCCGCCGAGTCCACCCCTCCAGCCACCGAGTCGGCCCTCCGCGCGTGGCGAGTTCCCACTCGTGTCAGAGGTTCCACACTCGCGGTGGTTCACCCTTTCCGGGCGGCGAGCCAAGCGCGGCGTCAGCCGACGTTGTCGGTGGTCACCTCGTCCAGGAAGCGCGCCACGTTGGCGAGCATCCGCTCCACCCGCTCCTCGAGCGGCGCGCGGTCCACCGGGTTGTGCACCGCCGGGCGGCGCTTGCCCCGCAGGTACAGCCCGCAGGCCAGGTCGGCGCACACGTACGTCCCGACGGTGTTGCCCTGCTTCCCCGCCGCGCCGACCCGCCGCGCGGCGAACAACGAGACGTCCGTCGCCGCGTGGATCGTGCCGCAGAAGGCGCACAGCGAGGACTTCAGGGAGCTCCGGTGCTTCGCCGCGGCCCGCAGCGCGACTCCGACCACCTCGTCCCCGTAGGGCGCCACGAGGTAGGCGTTCTGCGCCGCACGCGGGTCCCGCCAGCCGAGGAAGTCCACTTCGGACCAGTCGAGACCGGACAGTCCCGGCGGCAGCGCCAGCCGTTGCGCCTCCCCCTTCGAGCAGTTCACGAACGACTTGCGGATGCGGTTCTCGTCAAGGGGTTGCACGGCCGGAATGATCCGTCGCAACGCCGCGAGCGGGCAAGTCATTTAGGATCGACTGTGATGAGCACGAAAATCGCGTGGCCGGTGCCCGCCCCGGGACTTCCCGAGAACGTCCACCCCGCACTCGCCGCGATGGCCCGCGCCGCCAGCGCCGCCTACGGGGACGCCCGCCGCAGGCACACCCGCGCGGAGCTGGCCGAGAAGGTCGCCGACGGCGCGGACGGCACCCCGACCATGCGCGTGGACGAGATCGTCGAGGCCGCGATCGCCGAGGAGGCGGACCGGCACCGCGTCAACCTGCTCAGCGAAGAGGTCGGTTTCGTCGACAACGGCTCCGCGGTGACGCTCGTCGTCGACCCGGTCGACGGCTCCAACAACGCCGCCAACGGGGTGCCGCTGAGCTGCTTCGGCGGCACGGTCGCGGTCGACGGCCAGGCGACCGAGGCGCTCACCGTGTGGCTGGACACCGGCCGCGCCTGGCACGCCCGCGCCGGCGAGCCGGTCCCGTTCCGCACCACCGGCCGCACCACGCTCACCGGCGCGACGGTCAACCTGCTCCGCCCGCACAAGCGCAACGCCGAAGCCTGGATGCGCGTCGCGGACAAGGCCCAGCGCGTGCGGATCCTGTCCACCACGGTGCTGGAGTGCGCGCTGGTCGCCGAAGGCTCGGTCGACGCGTTCTGCGACCCGGGTTCGGACACCCACCGGCTGGTCGACCTCGCAACGGCGATGGTCACGGTGCCCGCGGCCGGCGGCGCGGTGATCGACGTGCGCGGCCGCCCGCTGGAGATCGACCCGGACCTGACGCGCCGCTGGTCCGGAATCGCCGCCGCGAGCCGCGCCCTGGCCGACGACCTCGCCGCGACCGTCCTCGGCTGAGCCGGATCCGCAAACCCGCGGCCACCGCCGGTGAACAACCCAGGCCTCACCCGCCGCCGGTCCGGAGCGCCGCCGCAACCCGCGCCCAGCCCTTGTGAACAAGCCGGTGTTCACCCACTGCCGCTCCGGCATCGCCGCCACAACCCTGTCCCCACCCACTGCCGCGCCAACACCGCCGCCACAACCCGCGCCCACCCCACACCGCCACCACAACCCTGCCCTCACCCACCGCCGCTCCAGCATCGCCGCCGCAACCCGCTGGCCCCACACCGCCACCGCAACCCAGTCCTCACCCACCGCCGCGCCAACACCGCCGCCACAACCCGCGCCCACCCACCGCTCACCCCGCACCCCCACCACAACCCCGTCCCCACCCACCGCCGCGCCAACACCGCCGCCACAACCCGCGCCCACCCACCGCTCACCCCGCACCCCCACCACAACCCCGCCCTCACCCACCGCCGCGCCAACACCGCCGCCACAACCCGCGCCCACCCACCGCTGACCCCCCACCCCCAGCCCAACCGGCCGCCGCGACCATCCCCAGCCGCCCCGGATCCCCCGGGTCCAATGGCCCTACCGGCCACCACCGGCCGGGGTGATCGTGGTGGCCGTGACGTTCCCCGCGCGCGAAAGACCGGTCGCTCCGATGCTCGATCCGTTCGGACTGGAAGTGCTGGGGCGGGAGCAATGCCTGGAGCTGCTCGCCACCGCCGGGATCGGGCGCGTCGTGTTCACCACGCGCGGTCTGCCCGCCGTCCAGCCGGTCCGGTTCGTGCTGGCGGACGACGCGGTCAACTTCGGCGCGCCGGCCGCCAGTCCGCTGTTCGTCGCCGCGCACGACGGGGTGGTCGCGTTCGAGGCGGACGCCTTCGCCCCGGACCTCGGGTCCGGCTGGTGGGTGACGGTGCTCGGCCGGGCCCGGGCCACCCGCGAACGCGCCAGGGCGTGGCCGGCGAGCACCGCCGATGACCGTTGGATCCGCATCCCGCTGGAAGTAGTCTCGGGTCGGCGGCTCGTGGGGTAGGGCTGCCGGAAGGGCAGTGGTGATCGGACCGGGCGTTCGCGGACTTGTCGAGGCCGTCGTCGGGGTCGCGGCTGACCTCAGCCTGCCCGAGATCCTGTCCAAGATCGTCACCAGCGCGTGCGGCCTCACCGGCGCCGCGCACGCCGTGATCCAGGTGCCGGACGCCGCGCCCGTGCGCACCGGCGACCCGGCCGCGCCCGGCTCGTCGCTGACGATGCCGCTGCACGCGCGTGGCGGGCGGTTCGGCGAGCTGCGGCTCACCGGCAAGGAGGGCAGGTTCACCGGCGCCGACCGGGAAGCCGTCGTCACGCTCGTCGCTGCGGCCGGCATGGCCATCGACAACGCCACCCTGTACGAGCGGACGCGCAGCCGCGAGCGCTGGCTGGAGGCCTCGCACGAGGTCACCGCGGCCCTGCTGACCGGCGAGGACCCGCAGCGCACGCTGCGCCTGATCGCCGAGCACGCCCGGGCGGTCGCGGGCGCCACGGCCGCCGCGGTCGCCGTCCCGCGCGAGGACGACCCCGGCACGCTGGTGTTCGAGGTCGTCGCCGCGGGCGAGGACGCCCCGCCCGGCCTGGCCGGGTTGACGGTGCCGGTCGACGGCACGGCGAGCGGTGCGGCGTTCCGCTCCGGTGAAGCGGTGGTCGTGCGCAACTACGGCCGCTACGCCGCCAAGGAGCAGGCCAAGGTCAACATCCGGATGCCGGATCAGATCACCGGGCTGGACTCGGCGGTCGCCGTGCCGTTGGTCGTCGGCGGGGAGACCCTGGGCGTGCTGCTGGTCGCGAAGTTCGGCGGCACCGCGCCGTTCACCGACGACGAGGTCGGGCTGGCCCGCACGTTCGCCGGGCACGCGGCGCTGGCGATGGAGTTCGCCCGCGCCGAGGAGGACCGGCAGCGGCTCGCCGTGTTCACCGAACGCGACCGCATCGCCCGCGACCTGCACGACCTGGTCATCCAGCGGCTGTTCGCGACCGGGCTGGGGCTGGAGGCGCTGCGGCCGCTCGTCACGCAGCCCGAGGTCGCGGACCGGCTGACAGGTTTCGTGCAGGAGCTGGACCGCACGATCCGCGAGATCCGCAACAGCATCTTCTCGCTGACCCAGCCCGACGAGGCCGCCGAAGGTGTGCGCGCGGAGCTGCTGCGGCTGGCGCAGGACTGCACCCCCGCGCTGGGGTTCACGCCCCGGCTGGGGTTCACCGGCCCGGTCGATTCGGCGGTGCCTGCCCCGGTGCGCGCCGATCTCACGGCGACGGTGCGGGAAGCGTTGTCGAACGTCGCCCGCCACGCGAAGGCGGACGCGGTGTCGGTGGAGGTGGCGGTGGACGTGGCCGGCCGGTCGCTGACGCTGACCGTCACCGACGACGGTGTCGGAATTCCGGACGAGCCCGGGCGGCGCAGCGGGCTGGTCAACCTGGGCGAGCGGGCGGCGCGGTGGCGTGGCAGCTGTTCGGTCGGCCGGAGCGGCGAGCGCGGGACGAAGCTCGTGTGGACGGCCGAGCTCAACGGCGCGGGGAGGGTGCGATGACGGTCTCGGTGTTCGTGCTCGACGACCACGAGCTGGTGCGGACGGGTTTGCGGACCGTGCTGGAGTCCGAAGGCGACATCCGGGTGGTCGGCGAGGCGAGCACCGTCGCCGAGGCCCTGCACCGGATTCCGCAGCTCGCACCGGACGTGGCGATCCTCGACGTGCGCCTGCCGGACGGCGAGGGCATCGGGGTGTGCCGGGAGATCCGGTCGTCGGTGGATCCGGCGCCGGCGTGCCTGATGCTGACGTCGTACTCGGACGACGAGGCCCTGTTCGGGGCGATCATGGCTGGTGCCGCTGGGTATCTGCTGAAGCAGGTGTCCGGGATGAACCTGGTGGACGCGGTGCGGCGGGTGGCGGCGGGCGCGTCCTTGCTGGACCCGGAGCTGACCGCCAAGGTGCTGAACCGGATGCGCGGCGAGGGTCAGGCGGATCCGGGGTACGCGCAGCTCAGCCCGCAGGAGCGGCGGGTGCTGGAGCTGATCGCGGACGGGCTGACCAACCGGCAGATCGGGGAGCACCTGCACCTGGCCGAGAAGACGGTCAAGAACTACGTGTCGTCGGTGCTGCACAAACTCGGCTTCGAGCGGCGTACCGAAGCCGCCGTGTACGCCACCCGGCGGCGTGACATTTCCCGTCGGCAAACAGGGCCATTGGACCCTGTTCGCGGCGCTCGTGATCGGCGAAGGTGAAGAGGTCAAAACAGAAGATTCTCGGCCGCGCCGGTCGCCGCGAGCTGAGATAACCGGCCGGAGCAGCGGCCTCCCACCCCTCCCGCTGCTCCGGTCAACTATTGTCTGTTGTGGACGGTGGGGGTAGGTTGCACCCGATGGGGCTAACTGGGGCGGAGATCTCGGAAGCGGTGCACGACGCCGGCTGGCGGTACGTGCTGACGGGTTTGTCGACCGCGGTTTCGGTGCCGTCGGCGCGGGACGCGGGGGTTGTGGCGCAGCGGGTGCTGTCGGTGGCGGACGAGGTCGCGGTGGACATCCGGCCGGGTCGCGTGCGGCTGGTGCTCGCCCCGGTGACCGCGAGGGAGATCGACCTGGCCCGGCGCATCTCCGAGCTGGTGCGGGAGCTGGGACACGAGCCGTCGCCGGGGGACGCGCAGGTGCTGGAAATCGCGATCGACACGCTCGACGCTTCGCGGATCGCGCCGTTCTGGCGGGCGGTGATGGACTACGTCGACGGCCCGCGGCCGCCCGAGGTGGTCGACCCGCGGGGTCAGGGGCCGTCGATCTGGTTCCAGCAAATGGACGCCCCGCGCCCCCAGCGCAACCGGATCCACATCGACGTGTCGGTGCCGCACGACGAGGCGCAGCGCCGGATCGAAGGCGCGCTGGCCGCCGGGGGCGTCCTCCGATCCGCCGAGGCCGCCCCGGCATTCTGGGTACTGGCCGACGCCGAGGGAAACGAAGCGTGTGTGACGACCTGGCAGGGGCGGGACTAACGCTTCGGCGCCGCGCTGGCTTGTCCGCACTACCTCGCCGCGGCCAGCCTCGCCGGACTGCCTTGCTGCGGTGCCGACCCACCTGCGCGCCACGCTGCCTCACCGTGCTGCCGCGCGGCACTGCCACGCTGGCTTGCCGCACTGTCTCAGCTGCGATGCCGAGCCGCCTGCACGCCCAACCCGCACTCCGCACGCGCTTGAAAGGACCGTTCAACCGCCACGGCCCACCCAATCGCCCGTCGCACCGCGTTGAAATGCCCGTTCAACCCCGCACGACTGGGCACCTCACCGACCACCACGAATCACCCCCGCCCAGAAAACCACCAACCACCGGCCGCGCAGAACCCCACCACCCAGACAACCCCAAACCCCTACCGCAACCCACTCAACTCCTCCGCCGCCCGCAGCACATCCACGTACCGCACGTACAACCCGGCCAACCCGAACCGCAGCACTTCGGGCGGCCGGAAGTCCCCGATGACCCCGCGCGCGATCAGCTTCCCCATCGCCCCCTTGGCGTCCGGCCACGCGACCGACACCTGGTTCCCCCGCGCGTGCGACCGCGGCGTCACCACGCGCGCGCCAGGCACCAGCGTGTCCAGGCACCGCAGGAAGAAGTCCCCCAGGGCGAGCCCCTTCGCGCGGACCTGGTCGATCGTCACGTCGCGCCACACGTCCAGCGCGGCGTCCAGCGCCAGCATCGACAGGATGTCCGGCGTCCCGGTGCGGCCGCGGCTGATTCCCGCCCGCCCGGCATAGTCCGGAGTCATGCCGAACGGATCCGCATGCCCGGCCCACCCGGTCAGCGGCTGGTCGAAGTCGTCGAGCCACTTCCGCGCCACATAAAGGAACGCCGGCGCCCCGGGCCCGCCGTTGAGGAACTTGTACGTGCACCCCACCGCCAGGTCGACACCGGCGGCATCCAGCGGCACCGGCACCGCCCCCACCGAATGGCACAGGTCCCACACCACGACCGCGCCGGCCGCGTGCACCGCCGCCGTGATGCCCGGCAGGTCGTGCAGCTCCCCCGTCACGTAGTCGACGTGGTTGACCAGCACCACGGCCGTCCGCGGACCGACCTCCGACGCCAGCGTCCCGACCGGCACCCGCCGCACGGAGTGACCGGTCATGCGCGCCGCGCTTTCGGCGATGTAGCCGTCCGTGGGGAAAGTGCCCGCGTCGACCAGGATCTCCGGCCGTCCCGGGTTCAGCCGCGCCGCCGCGACCACCGCCTTGAACAGGTTCACCGTCGTCGAGTCGCCGACCACCACCTGGCCCGGCCCCGCCCCGATCAGCGGCGCGACGCGGTCGCCGATCCGCTCCGGCGCGTCCCACCAGCCTTCGTCCCAGGACCGGATCAGCCGCCCGGCCCACTGCTCGCCGACCACCTCCGCGAGCCGCGGCGCGACCCCGCGCGGCGGGGCGCCCAGTGAATTTCCGTCCAGATAGGACACGTCCGGGTCGAGATCGAACTCCGCCCGCTTGCCCGCCAGCGGGTCCAGCGCGTCGAGTTCGGCCGCTTCGTCTCGCAGCGACATCGTGTCCCTTTCTCTCTATCGCCCTGTGTTGGCGGTCACATAGGGTGGTGTCTCCGCCAGCTGATCACGAGGAGGTCGCAGTTGACCAGCCAACCGTCCGTCGCTGAGCAGGCCGAGGGCTTGACCATTCCCATGCTCCTCCGTCGCAACGCCGCGGAGTACGGCGACCTGCCGGCGCTCACGTCGCTGGACGACCCGGACCGCCCGACGCTGACCTGGTCGGCGTTCCGCGACGAGATCGCCGCGGTCTCCCGCGGCCTGGCCGACCTCGGCCTGCGCCGCGGTGAGCGGATGCTGATCATGGCGCCGAGCACCCCGGACCACCTGATCGCCGACCTCGCCGCCACGCACCTTGGCGCCATCTCGTGCACCGCGTACGCGACGCTGAGCCCGGAGCAGATTTCCTACGTCGCCCGCCACAGCGGCACCCCGATCGTGGTGCTCCAGGGCACCGACGAGCTCAAGCGCTGGCAGCAGGTCCTGCACGAGCTGCCCGCGCTACGCCGCATCGTGATGATCGACGCGGACGCCGTCCCCGCAGGCGACGAGCGGTTCGTCAGCCTCGCCGAGCTGCGCGCCCGCGGCGCCGAACTGCACCAGGCCGACCCGCAGGCGTTCGAGGACAGCTGGGCGGACCTGCGCCCGGAGGACCCGATCGCGATGATCTACACGTCGGGCACCACCGGCGACCCGAAGGGCGTGGTGCTGTCCCACCACAACGTGATCTTCGAGGCCTACGCCGTGCACGCGCTGCACGAGTCGCCGATGCACCTGTCGAACATCGCGTACTTGCCGCTCGCGCACATCGCCGAGCGGGAGATCTCGATCTACATGCCGATCGTCTACGCCGGCCACGTGCACACGCTCGCCGATCCGACGCAGGTCGCCGGCGCGCTCGGCCGGGTCCACCCGCAGGGCTTCTTCGGGGTGCCGCGAGTGTGGGAGAAGATCGCCGCTGGGCTCAAGGCGATGCTGCCCAGCCTGCCCGAGGACCGCCGCGAAGCGCTGCTCTCCGCCAGCGACCTGCTGCAGCAGGGCTACAAGCTGCGCAACGCCGGCCAGGACGTGCCCGCCGACCTCGCCGAGAAGATCGCCGAAGCCGACCGCACGGTGCTGGCCCCGGTGCGCGCGCTGCTCGGGTTCGACAAGCTGCACTTCTGCTCCAGCGGCGCGGCCGCGCTGCCGGTCGAGGTGCTGTACTTCCTCGCCGGGCTGGGTGTGGAAATCCACGAGGTGTGGGGCCTGTCGGAGACCTCCGGCGCGATCACGTCGAACTCGGCGAAGGCGTTCCGCGCCGGCAGCGTGGGTCGCGCGCTGGCCGACACCGAGATCAAGGTCGACGCCGACGGCGAGCTGCTGGTGCGCGGGCCGCTGGTGTTCATGGGCTACCTGCAGGAGGACGGCTCGATTGCCTCCGCGCTGGACGAGGAGGGCTGGTTCCACACCGGTGACATCGGGACGATCGACGCCGACGGTTTCGTCACGATCACCGACCGCAAGAAGGAGCTGATCATCACCTCGGGCGGCAAGAACATCGCGCCGACCCGCATCGAGGGGCTGCTCAAGGAGCACCCGCTGATCGGCCAGGCGGTCGCGATCGGCAACGACAAGCCGTACGTGACCGCGCTGATCGTGGTCGACGACGAGTTCCTGCCGGCGTGGGCCGCGCAGCAGGGCATCGAGGGCAGCGACCCGGTGGTGCTGGCCGAGCACCCGGCCGTGCGGGAGGAGATCCAGCGCGCGGTCGAGGCGGCGAACGCGCGGCTGGCCCGCGTCGAGCAGATCAAGAAGTACCAGGTGCTGGCCAAGCCGTGGACGCCGGAGAGCGGCGAGGTCACCCCGACGCTCAAGCTCAAGCGCCGGATCATCAACGACCGCTACGCGAACGACATCGCCGCCCTCTACACGGCGGACCAGTAGCCCCTAGGCCGAACGGAGAGGCGTGGTCCACTTGCGCAAGCGCGGTGGAACACGCTTCTCCAGGCCGTAGGGCTCCAGGTGGGCGCTGAACACCTCGTCGAAAGCCTGCCGCACCGTCTCGGTGTCCCACGTCTGCCGTTCGAGGATGGGCGCCTTCAGGTAGGGCTGCCCGACGATGTGCAGCTGCGGCCCGTTGCACCGCACGAGCTGCCCCGTGATGCCCTCCGCCTCGTCGCTCAGCAGGAACAGCACGACCGGCGCGATGCGGGACGGCGTCCGATCGGGGGGACAGTTGCGCAGCGAGCGCTCCGACTTCCAGACCATCCGGGTGTGGGCCAACGGGCAGACGGCGTTGACCCGGATGCCGGATTCCTCCAGATCGAGCGCCCAGGAGTAGGTGAGCGACGCCACCGCTCCTTTACTCGCCGCGTACACGCCGAGCTTGCGCTGGCCGAGCGAGGCGCCGGAGGAGATGTTGACGATCGAGCCGCCGCGGCCTGCCGCGACCATGGCTTTCACGGCCGCGATCCCGGTGTACATCACGCCGAGGACGTTGACCTCGACCAGCTCCCGGACCTCGTCGAGGTCCTCCTCCCAGGGCAGCGCCTCGTAGTTGAGGCCGGCGTTGTTCACCAGTCCGTCGATCGCGCCGAACTCGGACACGCACAGGTCGACGATCGCCTGTGCCTGCGCCGGGTCGGCCACGCTGTGCCCGCTGGCCACCGCCCGCCCGCCATGCGCGCGGATGTTCGCCGCGGTGCGTTCGGCCAGCTCGGCGTCGACGTCGTTGACCACGACCGCCGCGCCCGCCTGCGCGAGGTGCACCGCGAAGGCCTCGCCGAGGCCACGGCCGGCGCCGGTCACCACGACGGCCCGGTCCTGCATCAGCATGCTCATCGGTTCTCTCCCCACCGGCCAGTCCCCGAGCTCCAGCCCGTCCTCGGCTGTCTCCCTGGCCTGTGGTTCCAGTCTTCGCGCCGGAACTGCCCAACGGTGACCGCGCGCCGACGAACGGTCCGTCCACTGCGCTGAACGAGTGACGTCTGATCGGCCGGGCTTACCGCACCACGGGTCACGCGGCAGGGAAACTTCCACCGTTCGTCGTAACCCGAAGGTTAGAAGGTCTACGACCGTATGGGCCCAATGAGGAGATACGGTCGCGCTGTGGCTGTTCGCCTGCGTGTAGTGAGCGGCATACTGATTGTTGCGGAATGTGTCACTTCGGTGATCGGCGTCACAGGAACCGGGCGGGCAGCGACAGAGTCAGTGAGCGCAGGCAGCCAGCCGACGAGGGGGAAGTGGGGAGAGGTGTGAAGACCACGACTCGCCCATCCATGGGTGCGGCGCTCGCCAACCGCGAGTTCCGCATCGTGTGGCTGGCCGAGGCCCAGTCGGTGCTCGGGGACCAGCTGACCACGGTCGCGCTGGCCCTCACCGTCTACCACCGCACCGGCTCGGCGCTGTGGTCCGCGGTCGCCTACGCCCTCACCTTCCTGCCCGCGCTGGCAGGCGGCCTCGGGCTGGCCCAGCTGGCCGACCGCTACCCGCGCCGCACGATCCTCGTGGTCACCGCGGCGCTGCAGGCGTTCTTCATCGCGATCATGGCCGTGCCGGGCATGCCGGTGGTGTGGTTGTGCGTGCTGGTCATGCTCGCGCGGCTGGCCGGCGCGCCGTCCAACGCCGCGCAGAACGCCCTGACCCGCGAGATCTTCACCGACGACGAGCTGTACCTGCGCAGCCAGGACATCCGCGGCATCACCACGAACACCACGATGCTGGCCGGGCTCGCGCTGGGCGGCGTGATCGTCACCGCCGCGGGCCCGTCACTGGCGCTGGCCCTGGACGCGCTGACGTTCGCGATCAGCGCGGTGGCCCTGCACCACTGGGTGCGCCCGCGCCCGGCAGCGGGCGACGGCGACGGCTCCTGGTTCGGCGCCATCAGCTGGGTCGCCTCCCAGCGCAGGCTGCGCGTGCTGCTCGGCCTGTCCTGGCTGGTCGGGCTCGCCATGGTGCCGGCAGGCCTGGCCGCCCCGCTGGCGCGCGAGATCGGCGCCCCCGACCAGGCCGTCGGGTGGCTGCTGGCCGCGGACCCGCTGGGGTTCGCGCTGGGCGTGTTCGTCCTGTCCCGCTACGTCTCGGCCTCGGCCCGCCGCCGCACGGTCGGCGTGCTCGCGGTCGTGCCGACGGCACTGCTGCTCGCGTTCGGGCTGCGCCCGGACCTGGTACTCGCCCTGGTCGTCCTCGCACTGGCCGGCGCGACGGGCGCGTACATCATCACCGTCGGGGCCACGTTCATCACGTGGGTGCCCAACGAGCTCCGCGGTGGCGCGGGCGGGCTGTACCGGACCGGCCTGCGGGTCGCGCAGGGCGTCGGGGTCGCGCTCGGCGGCGTGCTCGCGCAGTGGTCCGGCGCGGCGACCACCGCGATCATGATCGCGGGCGCGGCCGGGGTGGTCCTCGGTGTACCCCTCGCGGTGGCGTGGGGCCGGGTGCTCGGCACGGACAGCGATGCGACCCGCACCGGCTGACGGCAGCGGCGGCTGCATTCGGAAGATCAGAAGTCACGGTCGCGCACGACGATTCACCTCACGTTATTCGGGCGGAAACAAACACAAATCGAGGGCACCTCAGAAGTCGCGGTCGCGCACGACGAACACCTCTCCCACGGGAACGAAAACGAGCGCTATTCAGACCAGGGGATCAGAAGTCGCGGTCAGACACGAGGAACACCTCCATTCGGTGCCTGTGGCCGGGACGCGTCACGTTCGCGCGGCCGCTCGTGGCGGCGGTACGCGACGCTTCGCGTGCGGTGAGATGATACCTGTTGATGGAAAGTACCCGGCGTCGTTCCGGGCACAGCAAAGTTACCCGGCGGCGGTACGCGATGTCGAGGGAAGGTGAGCCGATGCCTCCGCACCACGCGCGTCGGCGATCGCCTACACTCCACGGCGATCCGGACCTCAGGGAGGGCGTTCAGTCCATCGAGGAGCGAAATTCGGTACCCCGCCAAGCCGCGCCCGAGAGGGCGGAGGCGAACACAAAGCGTGATGCGTCGAGCACGCGCCGCGCCATGTTGCCGCGGAATTGGGCATTGTGGCGGCGGCCGAAGCGTTTCATCGTTTTCCTGCTCGTCACCGAACTGATTGCGGTCGCGTGGCTGGTCGTCGCATTCGTGAACGCGAGCCCGCCGAGCGGTCTCGATTGGCTGCGCTTCGCGATTCTCACCGTGGGCGCGACGGCGCACATTCAACTGACCCGGCGGCAGGAAGAACGTCGGCGAAATGCGGGCGGCCGGGTCCTGATCGACCTGACCGCGGTCTGGGTGGTGCCTGCCGCGATTATTCTCCCGGTGCCGTTGACGATCTTGGTCGTCGGCCTGGTCCGGGTGCAGCGCTGGTTCGTCGCGCGGCGGCCTGCGCACAACTTCGTGTACTCCACGGTGGCCCACATGCTGGCGGCGACGCTCGCCCACCAGGTCTACGTCGAGCTGGGTCCGCACGACTGGGGTTCGCTGGACGTCACGGGCTCGCTCACCGAGTTCGGCTGGATGCTGGTGGCCGGGCTCATCTACGAGGGCGTGCAGATCCTCTACGTCGGATCCGTGATCGCGCTGGCCGCGCCGGAGAAGGCGAACGCGCGGACGGTGCTGGGCAGCCCGGCGGACAACGTGCTGGAGGCGATCACGATCGGCCTCGGCGCGGTGACGGCGATCCTGCTGGTGATCATGCCGCCGACGGTCGCGATCATGGCCGTGGTGACGGTGGTCTTCAACCGGCTCGCCGAGATCGAGCAGCTGCAGGCCGACGTGCGGACCGACCCGAAGACGCAGGTCGCGAACATGCGCGGCTGGACCGAGTCGGCCGAGCGGGCCCTGAACAGGGCGACGAAGGCGGCCGATCCGCTGGCCATCCTGATGATCGACCTGGACCACTTCAAGTGGATCAACGACACGTACGGCCACCCCGCGGGCGACGACGTGCTGCGGAACCTGGCGCAGCTGCTGGACGAGGTGACCCGCCCGAGCGACGTCGTGGGCCGCTTCGGTGGTGAGGAGTTCCTGGTGCTGCTGCCGGACACGGACCAGGCGGCGGCGACGGTCGCCGGGGAGCGCATCCGCTCGGCGGTGGCCGGACTGCAGATCAGGACGACCAACAAGCGCGGTGACCAGACGCTGGTGTCGGAGCGGACGGCCTCGATCGGGGTCGCGGTGTTCCCCGACCACGGCGACACCCTGCCGACGCTGATGCAGGCCGCGGACGCGGCCGTCTACGAGGCGAAGGAGGGCGGCCGCAACCAGGTCCGGATAGCCCGTGCCGCCCGCGATTCCGCGCTGACGCAACCCCCGCGCGAAGCCAAGCACATCACGCACTGAGCGATTGACGGGCGGCCCGGCGAAAGCCCTTCTCGCGCCCGCCGACTTGCACGCGCCCCCGCACCAAGCGATTTCCGCCACGCCGGGGTGCAATTCACCCCGGCCACGCACGGCCACCTCAGACCACGCGCGCCGCCACGTCGATTCCCGCCACCGGAGCCCATTGCGGTCTGGCACCCACGAGAAACCAGCACCGGCGCGGGGGACCGCCGTCATGGCAATTCCGAAGCCCTTCCCACACGGCACCCTCGAGACACGACCCCAACCACTCGGGCCCATCGCTACGGCGATTCCCACCACTGCGTGCCCGGCGCCCGGGCTCCCGTCCCCGACCCGCGCGACGGCATCGCCGAGACTCGACCACCGGCCACGCGACCAGCACAGCGATCCCCACCACGTCGCCCCGCCCCCGACGAGCGGCCCACTCCCCCACCCACGACCGGCCCACCCACAACCCCACGAAAGACCCACTCGCACACCGAGAACGCCCCCATCCCCAGAGCACCCGCCCCCACCAGGGCGTTCGCCCTACCCCGGCCCCCCGACTCCTAAACCTCCCACCCCTCACCCACTAGAGTGGCGCACTCCGGAATCCACGATCAGGGAATTCCCTGGTGGCCGCAGAGGCCGCTCCCCTGCCACTCTGGGAGGCGATGATCACCCCAGCGACCTTCACCGACCACCCGCCACCCGGGCAGGCCACCACACCGGTGCCCCGGGTGCGCCGCCGCCTGGCCACCTCCGCCTGGCTGCTGGTGCTGTCGCTGGCCGTCGTCACCTTCGGGTTCGTCGCGTCGCGGCCGGCCTCCCCGCCGGACGCCGGGCCGCCCACCGGCGGCGCGCTGGCCGCCCAGCAGGCCATCGAGGCGCTCGTCCACCCCGGCCCGCAGGCGACCGCGCTCGCCCTCCTGCCCGCCGACTTCACCCAGGTCACCGGTGTCGTGCCGGGCCAGATGCAGGCGCGGGACGGCACGGTCCGCGCCGTGCACGTCGACGGCGGCTGCTCCACCCCGTGGGGCGACGACAACACGAAGTGGGACTACGCGGTCCCGTGCAAGGCACACGACCTGGGCTACGACCTCCTCCGCTACGCCGCCGCGGTCGGCCACCCCCTCGGCCAGGACGTCCGCGAGGCGCTGGACCAGCGCCTGTCCGACGACATGCACGCGGCCTGCGTCATCAACCCGGTCGACTCGCCACGCACGTGCCGCGTCGTCGCGAGCCTCTACTCCGCCGGGCTCGTCGTGAACTCCTGGCACCAGCGCTGGGGCCCGCCGGTCGGCGACCCGATCGGCCCGCTGCTGGCAGGCGTCGCCGTGATCGGGTGCCTGTTGATCTTCCGGCTCCGCGGCTGGCTGCAGCACCGGCACGCCCGCGTCGCCACGCCCCCGCCGCCGGCCGCCACGAGGCCGCCTGCGCCGCTGTCCCCGTGGGTGACCCTCGGCGTGGGCAGCCTGGTGCTGCTGATCCTCGGGGAATCGGCCATCGCGCTGGCGCGGTGGGCCGGCGTGGGCGCGGACTGGCTGTGGCCGCTCACGTGGGTGGCTCAACTCGCCCCGGTGTTCTTCTTCGCCGGCGGCCGCGCCAACGCGGCGGGCTGGCGCGCCACCAGGGACAGCGGCGGCGGGTACCGCCAGTACCTCGCCCACCGCGCGAGCTGGCTGCTGCGCCCGGCCCTGATCTTCGTCGTGGTGGCGCTGCTCGTCCCGCTGGCGCTCGAACTGCTCGGCATCCCCGAGGGCACGAACGCCGCGATCATGCGCATCGCCCTGCACCCGCTGTGGCTGCTGGGCATCTACCTGCTCACGGTGGTGGCGACCCCGCTGATGCTCGCCCTGCACCGGCGCGCCGCGGCGGCCTCGGTCGCCGGCCTCCTCGCCTTCGTCGTGCTGGCCGAGATGGCGGCACGGGCCATCGGCTCGCCCATCCCGCGCTACCTGGCGGCCTTCGGCCTCGCGCTGCTCGCCCAGCAGGTCGCGTTCGGGCGGATCCGCACGTCCAACCGGCTGCTCCTGGTCGGTGTCACGGCCGCGGGGGTCACCGGTCTCGCCCTGCTCACCACGGTCGGCGGGCTCAGCCGCGACCTGCTCGGCGCGCCGGGCGCGCCGCCCGCGTTGTCCGGGCCCACCCTGCCGGTCCTGCTGCTCGGCGCCGCCCAGATCGGCCTGCTGGGCCTGGCCGCGAAACCGCTCGCCCGGCTGACCACCCGGTGCGCCGCCCTCGCCCGCCTGGCGATGCGCGCGCCGATGAGCCTGTACTTGGGCTTCCTCGCCGCGATGCTGCTCGTCGTCGCGCTGGTCTACCTGCCGGACCACCCGGCAGCGATCTTCGGCTGGGTCCGCGACCCGCGCACGTGGTTCGCGCTGGCGCTGCTCGCGGTCCCCGCGCTGATGGTCTTCTGGTGGTTCGAGCGCCACCCGCGGGAGACGGCTGTCCCGGTCGCGGACCACCCGGCCTCCGACGGCTGGCTCGCCCACGCGGCGACCATGCTCGGGATCGGGTTCGCCGTGGTCGGGCTGTTCGGGTTCGCGCTGACCCGGTTCGGCGGTGACGACGGCTCGATCATGGGACTGCCGGTCGACCCGATCCAGAACCTTATCCAGCTGCTGATCGGGGTATTCCTCCTGCACACGGTGCGGACAGGGCTCAGCGGCGCGCGCAGCACGTGGGTCGTCACGGGGGTCGCGTGCGTTCCGGCGCTGCTGTCGGCGGCCGATCCCGTGACGATGGCGGTGCACGGCGTGACGGCCCTGATCGCGCTGGCGGCGGTGGCCAGCACGCTCGTATCCACCAAGGCGGTGGCGCAAAACACGTAACCGAGTGTTGTGAACCACTTCCGGTTGGCCGTATGCGACGCTACGGCCGAGTAGGTGAACGATAGCGGCGACGAAAGGAGCACCTGGCGTGGACGACCCGCGGAACGATCGTGGGACCGGCCGGCCCGCACGGCCGCGACCGCGCCAGATCGACGCCCGCTACGAAGGCCCGGTCCGGCGCACGCCGGCGGACCGAGCCGGTCGTTCCTCCGCCGACCGCATCCCGCCCGAACGGGTGGGCCGCACCCCGGCCGACCGCGCCGGGCGCACCTCCGCGGGCCGCCCGGCCGTCGACCGCGCAGGTAAACCGGCGGGCAACCGCACCTCGGCAGGCCGCCCACCTGCCGGCCGCGCCGCACGGGGGCCGGCGCCCCGCGACCAGATC
>NZ_JBEXTZ010000056.1:0-53708 GCF_040614195.1 Amycolatopsis sp. NPDC006125 | reverse complement strand
CCCGCGGCGGCACCGGCGCCGGCAGCCGCGGCGGCCGGGCCCGCGGGCGGGCGGTAGCGGCCACGCATCGGCCGGTCGGCCGGGTTCTGGGGACCACCGTTCTGGGGTCCACCGTTCGGGGGCGGCGGACCGGGACGGCGCGGCGGCGGCGGAGGCATCCGGTTGCCCGCGGGCGGGACGCGGCGGGCGCCACGCGGGGCGTCCGGGTCCTGGCCGCCCGGCCAGCCGGGGCCACCGCCCTCGCCGGGCCACTGCGGGCCCTGGGGCCCACGGGCCTGCGGGCGCTGGGGAGGCACGGGCCGCCGCGGTGGTTCGTCACCGCTCGGCCAGGCCGGGCCGCCGCCCTCGCGCGGCCACTGGGCACGACGGGGTTCATCAGGCTCCTGACCAGGCCAGGAGCGATTGCGGTGGTCGTTCACGAGTGAGCCTCCCAGACCGGCGGTACACCGGGCGCCGTTCTGTGATCGAGTGCCAGCGCTGCGCTACGTCCCCTCACTGCCCGGCCGTCCTCCGGGACGGGCCGTGCGGGGTTCCGTTGCCCGAGACGTACGAACGCACCAGGTGGTTCCAGCGGCACGTCCGGCACACCTCCACCACATGGACGTTGAACTCCCCGACCAGGTTGGCCAGGCGGGCCAGTTCCGTCGGTGTCCTCGCCGAGCCGGAGACGTGCTTGAGCTGTTCCCCGAACACCCAGGACACGTTCGTCAGGCCGTCCTTCCCGCACAGCGGGCAGGGGGCGTCGCTCGGTTCGCCGTGGAACCGGGCAGCTCTGAGCAGGTACGGGTCGGCGTCGCAGACGTCGCGCGTGCCGACACGACCGGAGCGGACGCCGGCCAGCAGCGCACGGCGCTGCAGGGCGTAGTCCACCACCTGTCGCTGGTTCTGCACGGTGACAGAGTACGTGGCCGTCGTGTGTCCGCCATGAGCTGTGCGGACTAACGGTCTGGACCGCGTGTGCGACACGCCGACCTTTCGATAACGCTCTGGTGAACATCACGGGTGTGGTTCAGGGCGCATTGGGTGATCGTTGGTGTTGGCTACACCACTTCGATGTATCGGCCCGATATAATTCGGCGTTAGGTTGCCGGAGTGTCGTGGAAGTCCTCGAAAGGGGGTGCACCGTGCTGGAGTTCGCCATCCTGGGGCTGCTGCACGAGGCACCGATGCACGGCTACGTGCTGCGCAAACGGCTGCACGACACGCTCGGCATGTTCCGCACCTTCTCGTACGGCTCGCTGTACCCGACCTTGCGCCGGTTGCAGCGGGCGGGGTTCATCGAAGAGGCCGACAGTGACGTCGGGGGAGCCGGAGAGCCCGTCAAGGGCTGGGGCCGGCGGGCTCGGACGGTGTACAAGCTCACAGCGGAGGGTAAGGAGCACTTCGCGAAGCTGCTCGTCGACGCCGGGCCGCAGACCTGGGAGGACGAAGGGTTCGGGGTCCACCTGGCCTTCTTCTCCCGGACACCGGCCGATGTCAGGATGCGGATCCTGGAGGGCAGGCGCCGCCGGGTCGAGGAACGCCGTGAAGGACTCCGGGCGGCGCTCGCCCGGGCCGAGGAGAAGATCGACCGGTACACGCGTGAGCTGCACCGCCTGGGGCTGGAGAGCAGCGAGCGCGAGGTGCGCTGGCTGAACGAACTGATCGCGCACGAGCAGGACGAGCAGAACCGCGGGCTTCAGAGCTGAGACCGCATCCGAAATCGGCAAGACATCACTGAACGAAGGAGAAACCGGCATGGGCGACAACAGCGGCCGCGTACGGGTGGCCATCGTTGGCGTCGGAAACTGTGCGGCGTCGCTGGTGCAGGGGGTGCACTACTACCGCGACGCCGACCCGGCCTCGCGGGTGCCCGGCCTGATGCACGTGCGGTTCGGCCAGTACCACGTCGGTGACGTGGAGTTCGTGGCCGCGTTCGACGTCGACGCCAAGAAGGTCGGCCAGGACCTGTCGTCCGCGATCCTCGCCAGCGAGAACAACACGATCAAGATCACCGACGTGCCGCCGCTCGGTGTGCCGGTCCTGCGCGGCCCCACGATGGACGGTCTCGGCCGCTTCTACCAGGAGACCATCGAGGAGTCCGACGAGGAGCCGGTCGACGTCGTCGCCGCGCTGCGCGAGGCCCAGGTCGACGTGATGGTCTCGTACCTGCCGGTCGGGTCCGAGCAGGCCCAGAAGTTCTACGCCCAGTGCGCCATCGACGCCGGTGTGGCCTTCGTCAACGCGATCCCGGTCTTCATCGCCTCGAACCCGGAGTGGGCGCAGAAGTTCACCGACGCGGGTGTCCCGATCGTCGGTGACGACATCAAGTCCCAGGTCGGCGCCACCATCACGCACCGCGTGCTGGCGAAGCTGTTCGAGGACCGCGGGGTCCAGCTCGACCGCACCATGCAGCTGAACGTGGGCGGCAACATGGACTTCAAGAACATGAAGGAACTGGAGCGCCTGGAGTCCAAGAAGGTCTCCAAGACCCAGGCCGTCACCTCGCAGATCGACCGCGACCTCGGCAAGGCCAACGTCCACGTCGGCCCGTCGGACTACGTGCAGTGGCTGGAAGACCGCAAGTGGGCCTACGTCCGGCTGGAGGGCCGCGCCTTCGGTGACGTGCCGCTGAACCTGGAGTACAAGCTCGAGGTGTGGGACTCGCCGAACTCGGCGGGCATCATCATCGACGCGGTGCGCGCCGCGAAGATCGCCCTCGACCGCGGCATCGGCGGCCCGCTGCTGTCCGCGTCGTCCTACTTCATGAAGTCGCCGCCGGAGCAGTACGACGACTCGACCGCGCGGGACGCGGTGGAGAAGTTCATCACCGGCGACATCGAGCGCTGAGTGCCGAGGGGCCCGGTCCTGGACCGGGCCCCTTTTCTCAGTCCCGGAGCGCGGCGGGCAGGTCCGCGACGGTGTCCAGCACGCGGTGGGCCTGCGCCAGCACGGCCGGATCCGGCGGGAAGTGCGGGTTCGGCACGGCGTAGACGGTCATGCCCGCGGCCAGCGCGGCCTTGAGCCCGTTGGTGGTGTCCTCGACGGCGGCGCACCGCGCGGGGTCCTTGCCCAGCCTGCGGGCGGCTTCGAGGTAGACGTCCGGCGCCGGCTTGCCCGCGGCGACCTGCTCGCTGGACAGCGCCACCTCGACGAGGCCGGTCAGGCCGGTGGCCTCGAGGAACGCCTGGATCAGCACCGGCGGTGACGAGCTGGCGATCGCCACCGGGTACCGCTCGCCGACCGCGCGCACGGCCGCCGCGGCGCCGGGCAGCACGGGCGGCCCGCCCGCGTAGCGCTTGGCCATCTGGTCGATCACGACCTTGGCGATCCGGTCCGGCGTGAGCCGCGCGCCCAGGTG
Source organism: Amycolatopsis sp. NPDC006125 (assembly GCF_040614195.1). NCBI lineage: Bacteria > Bacillati > Actinomycetota > Actinomycetes > Pseudonocardiales > Pseudonocardiaceae > Amycolatopsis > Amycolatopsis sp. NPDC006125. Next base: position 50,368 of record NZ_JBEXTZ010000056.1, on the reverse strand, counting down.
CTCGACCAGGTAGCGCGCCCATTCCGGGGTGCTCATCCCCTGCATCGCCCTGGTCGCCGTGGCCGTCCAGCTGCCGCCGTGGTCGGCGACCACCGCCCGGCGGACCTCGTCCCAGGTCTGCTCGGAGTCCACGAGCACGCCGTCGAGGTCGAAAACCACCGCGTCCATGCCCGTGACCGTACCTACTCGCCCGCCGCCAGGCGCAGGATCGGGTCGAGCAGGCCGGGGAAGCGTTCGCCCAGGTCGTCGCCGCGGACCTGGATCCGCCGGTGCCTGCCGTCCACGGTCATGGTGATCACGCCGGCCTCCCGCAGGATCCGCCAGTGGTTGGTCAGGGTCGACATCGGCACGTCCAGGCCGTCGGCCAGCACGGCGCAGGTCGACCCGGGGTTGCCGGAGGCGCGCCGCACCAGTTCCAGCCGCACCGGATCGCCGAGCGCGTGCAGCACCGGCGCGAGTGCCAGCGACTCGCGAGCGGGGTGGGGTAGCGATCGCATGGGTCGAGCGTAGCAAACAGTTCGACAGTTCGGGATTATCGAACTATGGTCCGGTCCCATGACGGAGATCGGAACGCGCCCCGTGAGCCGGCCGGTGCTGCTCACGCTGACCTGCCTCGGCCAGTTCATGGTGCTGCTCGACAGCACCATCGTGGGCGCGGCGCTGCCCGACATGCAGGAGCGGCTGCACGTCGGGCTCAGCGGCCTGCAGTGGATCGTGGACGCCTACGTGCTGCTGGTCGCCATGCTGTTGCTGTCCGGCGGGGTGTTCGCCGACCGGTTCGGCCGCAAGCGCGTGTTCCTCGCCGGGGTCGCCGTGTTCACGGCGGCGTCCGTGGTGTGCGCCGTCGCGCCGTCGCTCGGCTGGCTGATCGCCGGACGGGTGCTGCAGGGCATCGGGGCCGCGGCGCTCAGTCCCGCGTCGCTGGCCCTGCTCAGCGCCGCGCACCCGGTTCCGGCCGAGCGCGTCCGGGCGATCGGGCTGTGGGCCGGGTTCAGCGGGATCGGCCTGGCCGCCGGACCGCTGGCAGGCGGCATCCTGGTCGAGGCCTTCTCCTGGCCTGCCATCTTCCTGGTGAACGTGCCCGTCGGCGCGGTCCTGCTGGTGGCCGGCGTGCGCGTCCTGGGCGAGTCCCGCAACTCGGAGGCGCCGTCGATCGACGTGCCGGGCACGGTCCTGTCGGTCGTGGGCGTCGGGGCGCTGACCTACGGCCTGATCGAGGGCGGATCACGCGGCTGGACTTCGCCACTGATCCTGGGCAGCTTCGCGGTCGCGGTGGTGGTGCTCGCCGGGTTCGTCGCCGTGGAGGCCCGCCGGACGGCGCCGATGCTGCCGTTGCGGCTGTTCCGGGAGCGGCTGTTCACGGTGTCGAACACGGCGATGGTCGTGGTGGGTTTCGCGTTGATGGGCTCGTCGTTCTTCTTCTCGCAGTTCTTCGTGCACGTCCAGGGCAGTTCGGTCCTGGTGGCCGGGTTGCGGACGCTGCCCGCGTCGCTCGGCATGGTGGTGGTGAGCCCGTTCGCGGGCAGGCTCGCGGCGCGGCACGGCTTCCGGGTCGTGGTCACCAGCGGCCTGGTGCTGGCCGGGCTGGGCCTGCTGGTGCTGGGGTTCGTGGACGCGGGCACCGGCTACGGCAACGTGTGGTGGCGGCTGGCGCTCACCGGGATCGGGTTCGCGCTGGCCATGTCGCCGTTGACCGGGGCCGCGATCCAGGCGGTGAGCCCGCGGGAGGGCGGGCTGGCGTCCGGGATCAGCAGCACGACCAGGCAGATCGGGGCCGTGCTCGGCGTGGCGGTGCTGGGCGCGGTCGTGCAGACCGGTGCGGGTTTGGGCAGCGCCTTCGTCGTAGCCGGCGCCGTCACCCTCGGCGGCGCGGTACTGGTTGTGAGCCGATTAACTTAGACAACCTAAGCAATAAAAGCTTAGTATAGCTAAGTGAATCCAGGAGTAGCAGAGCTCGCGCACGAGCTGCGCCCGCTGGTCTTCCGCCTCTACTACGTGGTCCGGCGGCTGACCCCGCAGCACCAGCTCACCCTGACCCAGGGATCGGTGCTCAGCGAGCTGGTCCACGGTGGCTCGCGGCGCATGAGCGTCCTCGCCGAGCTGGAGGGCGTGCGGCAGCCGTCGATGACGGACCTGGTCCGCAGGCTGGAGCGGCTCGGCCTGGTGAGCAGGCGCCCCGATCCGGACGACCGGCGCGCGGTGCTCATCGAGGCCACCGAGTCGGGCACGCGGTACGTGACCGACCTGATCACGGCCCGCGAGGAGTTCCTGCGCGAGCGCCTTGCCGCCCTGGATCCGGCCGACCGCGACGCGATCGACGCCGCGCTGCCGGCCTTGCGGAGGCTCATCGATCCGGTCAAGAAGGAGGAGCTGCTCGCATGAGCAGTCACAGTCACGGGAGCCTGCTGGACGCGCTGAAGAACCAGCCCAAGCAGGTGTGGATCACGGCGTTCGCCGCGGTCATCGCGTTCATGGGGATCGGACTGGTGGACCCGATCCTGCTGTCCATCGCCGAGGGGCTGCACGCCACGCCGTCCCAGGTGACGCTGCTGTTCTCGTCCTACCTGGGCGTTCAGGTGATCGCGATGCTGGTCACCGGCGCGGCGAGCGCGAAGTTCGGTCCGAAGCGGACGGTCCTCACCGGGCTGGCGCTGATCGTGGTCGCGACCGCGCTGTGCGCCGCGGCCGGGTCGATCGAACAGCTCGTCGCCCTGCGCGCCGTGTGGGGCCTTGGCAACGCGTTCTTCATCGCCACCGCGCTGTCGGTGATCGTCGGCGCCGCGACCGGCGGGCAGGCCGGCGCGATCCTGCTCTACGAGGCCGCGCTCGGCGTCGGTCTCGCGGTCGGGCCGCTGCTCGGCGCCCTGCTCGGCAGCATCTCCTGGCGCGGCCCGTTCGTCGGCACCGCCGTGCTGATGGCCGCCGCCCTGGTGCTGTGCTCGATCTTCCTGGCGAGCGACAAGCACGAGAAGCGGACCCCGATCCGGCTGCTCGACCCGCTGCGCGCGCTGAAGCACGCCGGCCTGCTGCGCACCTCGATCGGCTCGGCGTTCTACACCGCCGCGTTCTTCACCGTCCTGGCGTGGACGCCGTTCGTGCTGGACTGGAGCGCCGTCGCGGTCGGGCTGATCTTCTGCGGCTGGGGCCTGTGCGTCGCGGTCGCCGGGGTGGTGCTCGCGCCGAAACTGGCCGCCCGGCTCGGCGAGCGGCACGCGACCGTGGTGTCCGTGCTCGGCTACGCGGTGCTGATGGTGGTGCTCGTGGTGCCGAGCAAGCCGGTGATCGTGGTCGGCGTGATCGTGTCCGGGCTGGTCTCCGGCCTGCTGAACACGCTGTTCACCGGCACCGCGATGTCGATCAGCGGCGCGCCCCGGCCGGTGGCCAGCGCGGGTTACAACTTCTGCCGCTGGCTCGGCGGCGCCGTGGCCGCCACCCTCGTCGGGCACGTCGCCGAATGGCTCGGGTCGGAGCACGCCCCGTTCGTCATCGCCGCGGTCCTGTGCGTGCTGGCCGGGGGTCTCCTGGCGGTCCGGACGAACAGCGCGGATCCGCACCGTGTGCCGCGTGAGGCAGCTCTCGTCGGGGAAGAGCTTTGACTGCCGTTCACCTGTAGTTTGAGGACACCTGGCCTCTGTCGCTTAACGTCACCAGCGTTTCCCCTGACTGAGTGACTGGAGACCAGGTGTCCTTCACCCCCGGGCGGCTGCTGCCCCTCCTTACCCACACGAGCGGCCGGGCCGCCACCACGTGCATCTACCGCTGCGGCAACCAGTGCGCTCACGAAGCGCCCAACGAGTCTTCGAACGAGTACTTCGGTGACGTCGTCAAGGGCATGTCGCGCCGCGGCGTGTTCAAGGCCGGCGCGGTCATGGCCGCCGCGGCCGGCGGGTTCGCCGCGCTGAACGCCGGCGCCACCGCCTCCGCCGCGGTCCCGCCCGCGCTCGCCGGCAAGCGTCCCGGCCGCCCCGTGCCCGGCACGGACTTCACCCCGGTCGCGCCGAACAAGGCCGACGCGGTCGTCATCCCGGACGGCTGGGAGCAGAACGTCGTGATCCGCTGGGGCGACCCGGTCGTCACCGGCGCGCCGAAGTTCGACATCGCCAAGCAGACCGCGGCCGCGCAGGCGAAGCAGTTCGGCTACAACAACGACTTCGTCGGGCTCATCCCGCAGGACCGCCAGGGCAAGCGCTTCCTGATGGTCGTGAACCACGAGTACACGACCGAGACGCAGATGTTCCCGGCGGGCCAGTACGACTCGGCGAACCCGACCGAGGAGCAGGTGAAGATCGGCTGGGCGGCGCACGGCCTGTCGGTCGTGCTCGTGGAGAAGCAGCGCGACGGCGGCCTCCAGGTCGTGCCGAGCCGCTACGGGCGCCGCATCACCCTGGACACCACCTTCGAGGTGCGCGGCCCGGCCGCGGGCTCGAAGTACCTGAAGACCTCCGCCGACCCGACCGGCACCAAGGTGCGCGGCACCCAGAACAACTGCGCCGGCGGCGTGACGCCGTGGGGCACGGTGCTGTCCGGCGAGGAGAACTTCCACCAGTACTTCGCCAACTCGGACAAGATCACCGACCCGGTCGAGCAGGCGCGGCTGACCCGCTACGGCATCGGCAAGGGCACCTCGACCCGCAAGTGGGAGCGCTTCGACAAGCGCTGGGACGTGCCGCAGGAGCCGAACGAGGTCAACCGGTTCGGCTGGGTCGTCGAGATCGACCCCAACGACCCGAACTCGACGCCGATCAAGCACACCGCGCTGGGCCGCTTCAAGCACGAGGCCGCCAACGTCAAGATCACCAAGGACGGCCGGGTCGCCGTCTACTCCGGTGACGACGAGCGCTTCGAGTACATCTACAAGTTCGTGTCGAAGGGCAAGTACAAGCCGGGCACCAGCGCCCACGCCCGCCGCCACAACTCGGCGCTGCTCGACGAGGGCACGCTGTACGTCGGCAAGTTCACCGGCGACAGCCCGGCGAGCCAGATCGACGGCACCGGCAAGCTCCCGTCCGACGGCGAGTTCGACGGCCGCGGCGAGTGGATCCCGCTGGCCAGCGGCGACAAGTCCTTCGTGGACGGGTTCACCGCCGAGGAGGTCTACGTCTTCACGCGCCAGGCCGCGGACAAGGCGGGCGCGACCAAGATGGACCGTCCCGAGGACATCGAGCCGAACCCGGTCAACGGCCGCATCTACGCCGCGCTGACCAACAACAGCGACCGCGGCGCGGCGGGTAAGGCCGGCGTCGACGAGGCGAACCCGCGCGTCGGCAACAAGAACGGCCACGTGCTGGAGTGGGAGGAGGACCGCGGCGACGCGGCCTCGACGAAGTTCTCCTGGCGCCTGCTGCTGGTCTGCGGTGACCCGGCCACGGCCGACACCTACTTCGGCGGTTTCCCGAAGGACCAGGTCAGCCCGATCTCCTGCCCGGACAACGTGGCGTTCGACCCGTACGGCAACCTGTGGATCTCCACCGACGGCAACGCGCTGGGCATGAACGACGGACTGTTCGCGGTGCCGGTCGACGGCCCGAACCGCGGCCAGGTCAAGCAGTTCCTCACGGTGCCGATCGGCGCGGAGACCTGCGGCCCCAACGTGACGAGCGACTTCGTCACGGTCGCGGTGCAGCACCCCGGTGAGGGCGGCACCGTGCAGAACCCGCAGTCGCACTGGCCGGACGGCGGCGACAACCTGCCCCGCCCGGCGGTGGTTTCGGTGTGGCGCAAGCGCCGCTGACCGCAGGCTGAAGGAGCCCCGGGGAACGCGCTTCCCCGGGGCTTCGTCGTACCGGCGTGAACGAGACGTTGCAACGGCTGATCGACGTCCTGCCGCCGCCGCTCGCCCGGCCGGAGCCGCCGCCCTGGGACCGCGCCGTCGAGGAGATCGGCTTCCAGTTCCCGTCCGACTACCGGGCCTTCGTCGATCGCTACGGCGAGGGCGCGATCAACGACGAACTGTACGTCAGGTGCCCGACCAAATTTCCGTATCAACCCGGGGTGTCTCCAGGCTTCACCGGCTACCTCGAATCGAGGGTCGAGAACGCCGGCGACGCGTACCGCAGCATGCGCGAGGACTTCCCGGAGGACTACCCCTACCCGATCTTCCCGGAGCCGGGCGGGCTGCTGGAATGGGGCGGGACCGGCGGTGGTGACCACCTGTTCTGGCTCACCGAAGACGAGGATCCGGACCGTTGGCCCGTCGTCATCTGGTGGCGCAACCTCGACCCGTGCTTGGAGTCCTTTCCCGGCGGAACCGTCGAGTTCCTGCTCACCGTCGCCGAGCGGCGCCACGAGTACACCGAGCACCTGCTCTGGGGTACGACCGGTATGCGGTGGCACCCCGCCGGCGACTGGAAGGTGCGGTACCCGTACCCGGGCTGAACCCTCACGCCCGGTCCGGCTTGGGCCGGGCGCCCAGCACCAGCGCGACGAGCGCCCCGGCGAGCATGCAGGCGCCGACGACCCACAGGCCGGTCCGCTGCGACCCGGTCAGGTCCCGCAGCCAGCCCGTCACGTACGGCGCGGCGAAGCCGGAGATGTTGCCCAGCGAGTTGATCAGCGCGATGCCGCCCGCGGCCGCCGCGCCGGAGAGGAACGTCGAGGGCAGCGCCCAGAACGTCGGCAGCGCCGCGCACACCCCCACGGCGCAGATCGTCACCGCGACCATCGCCGCGTACGGGTTGCCCAGGTACAGCGCGACCGGGATGGCCACGCCGCCGACGATCATCGGCAGCGCGACGTGCCACTTCCGCTCCCGCGTGCGGTCGCCGTGCCGCGCCCAGAAGACCATCAACACCGCGGCGATGACGTACGGGATCGCGGTGACCAGCCCGGCCTGCACGGTGGACAGCTTCGTGCCGAACTCCTGGCCGAACCCGGCGATGATCGTCGGCAGGAAGAAGCCCAGCGCGTACAGGCCGTAGGCGATCGCGAAGTACACGAACGCCAGGCCGAGGATGCGCGGGTGGGTCAGCGCCTTGCGCAGCGGCCAGTGGTGCTCGGCCTCGGTCGCCTTGCGCTCGTTGTCCAGTTCGGTCGTCAGCCAGCGGCGCTCGTCCTCGGTGAGCCACTTCGCCTGCTCCGGGCGGTCGGTCAGGTAGAACCAGGTCGCGAACGCGAGCAGGATCGCCGGGATGCCCTCGACGAGGAACATGAACCGCCACCCGGACAGCCCGAACACGCCGTGCCCGTGCGCGATCAGCAGGCTGGACACGGTCGCCCCGATCGCCGAGGACACCGGCACGGCGGCCATGAACAGGGCGACGGCCTTGGCCCGCTGCGCCGTCGGGAACCAGTACGTCAGGTACAGGATGATGCCGGGGAAGAAGCCCGCCTCGGCGACGCCGAGCAGGAACCGCATGATCACCAGCGTCGTGGGGTTGGGCACGAACGCCAGCGCCGTCGCGACGATCCCCCAGGTGATCATGATCCGGGCCAGCCAGCGGCGCGCGCCGAACCGGTGCAGCGCCAGGTTGCTGGGCACCTCGAGCGTCAGGTAGCCGAGGAAGAAGATCCCGGAGGCGAACCCGAACGCGGTCGCGGTCAGGCCGAGCTCGGTGTTCATCCCGTTCGGCCCCGCGAAGCCGATGTTGACGCGGTCCAGGTAGTTCACGAAGTACAGCAGGGCAAGGAAGGGCATGATCCGCAGCGCGACCTTGCCCAGCACGCGGTCACCCTCGGCGATCGTCCTCGTCGACATCCCCGCATTGCATGCCACGTTCGAGTGGTTCGTCAAGATCTGCCCAGAACACGTTCGATCTCGTTGCGCGGGTACGGCGTCATCCGGCTCTCGGTGTGCAGCCGGAAGTAGAAGTCGTTGACGAGCGCGGCGACCGGCGCGTGCCGCCGCACGACGTCCGCCGCCGCGGGTGGCAGCGCGGGGAGGTCACCGGTGCGGATGGCCGTGTTGCGCAGCGGGACGTCGGCGATGCCGCCGAGCTCGCGCACGATCCAGTTCACCAGGTGGGTGAGCACGTAGCTCCGGTCGTGGGTCGCGTGGTCGGCGAGGAACCGGCGCTCGGCGGTGGTGAGGTCGAACCGGGACGCGGCCGCCAGCCCGAAGTCGGTGAGGTAGAGCCGTTCGCCGTCGGTGAGGGTGTTGCCGAAGTGCGCGTCGAAGTGCCACAACCCGAGCCGGCTCAGCGACCGGGTGATGGCCGTCAGGTCCCGCTCGGCCATCCCGCACGCGCCCTCGTGCATCCAGCCGTGCAGGTCGTGCGGCACGTGTTCGAGGAACAGCACCAGGTCGGCCGGCGCCGCGGCGAGCGCCTCCAGCCGCCGCCGCACGCCCGGGTGGCCGTGCCAGAACGCGACCCGCTCCGCCCGCTCGGCCGCGGTCGGCACCGGCCGCGGCCCGGCGTCGAGGACGCGCCAGTGGTGCAGCAGCAGGAAGTTCTCGCTGCCGCCGGCGAGCACGTCGTCGCTGGTCAGCACGTGCGCGGCCAGTTCGCGCCAGGCCCCGCCGCCTGCCGAGCCGACCCCGTAGTGCGACCACACCGGCAGCCCGTAGTGGTCGGCGGTCGAACCCGGGCGCGCCAGCTCGACCTCGGTGACCGGCACCCGCTTCACGAAGACCGGCACCCCGCCGACGTCGGCGAGCCAGGTGGTGCCGCCGATGCCCGCGCCGAGCGGCCGGGCGGACTCCAGCGACGCGGTCAGCCGCGGGTCGCTGAGCTGCGCCAATGCGGCGGAGACCCGGGCGTGGCGCGCCCGCCGGGCGCGGAGGGACTGCGACAACGGGATCTCCTCCAGCGGTCCGGGATCAACCACCTAACGTAGGGGCATGCCGGAAAGTCCCCTCGCCATCGTGACCGGTGCCTCCCGCGGGATCGGCGCCGCCGTCGCCCGCGCCCTCGCGCCCGCGTACCGCGTGCTGCTCGGCGGCCGCGACGTCGACGCGCTCGCCGAACAGGCCGCCGAGTCGGCGAACGCCGAGCCGTGGCCGGTGGACCTGAGCGACCTCGACGGCGTGCGTGCGGCGGTCGCCGGCATCGACCGCCTGGACGTGCTCGTGCACTCGGCGGGCACGGCCGAGCTGGGCACCGTCGAGCAGGCCGCGCCCTCGGCGTGGCGGAAGAACTTCGAGGTCAACGTCGTCGCCGTGGCGGAGCTGACCCGGCTGCTGCTGCCCGCGCTGCGGGCCGCGCACGGGCACGTGGTGATCATCAACTCCGGCCAGGGCCTGTCCGCCCGCGCGGGCTGGGGCCCGTACGCGGCGAGCAAGCACGCGGTGCGCGCGTTCGCCGACGCGTTGCGCGCCGAGGAGCCCGGCATCCGCGTCACCTCGGTCTACCCCGGCCGGACCGACACCGAGATGCAGCAGGCGATCATCGCGGGCGAGGGCAAGGAGTACGCCCCGGACCAGTACCTCCGGCCGGACTCGGTCGCCGCGGCGGTGCTGTCCGCGGTCACCGCCGGCCCGGACGCGCACATCTCCGACGTGACCATCCGGCCCCGCCCGCACTAGACGTCGGGTCCGAGTGAGCCGACGAACTCGCGGAAGTCGCCGGCCAGCGCGTCGAACTCCGCGCGCGTGCAGGTCAGCACGGCGCGGACGACGGCGCGCTGTCCAGCCCCCTCGCCCATCGCGAGGTGGACCTCGCTGCGCACGAACGTTTCGTCGCCGACCGTGAACCGCAGTTCCTGCACGAAACCGCCGTCGCCGATCTCCTCGCCGCTGAGCACGGTCACCTCGTCGGCCGTTTCGCGCAGTTCCTCCGCGGATTCGGCGGCGACCTCGCGCAACGGCGTGGCGACCGGCCACATCCCGCCGGTCAGCATGATCCCGGCGGTGGCCGACCGCACCGCGGCGAAGGCGGCGTCCCGCGACGGCACCGGTTCCCAGCCGTCGGGCAGTCCGAAGTGGACCGGAACGGGCAGTGTCATCCGAACAACCCCTTGAGGGACTTGCCGACGTCGGCGACGTCCTCGCCGAAGTCCTTGATGCCTTCGCCTGCGGCCTCGATGCCGTCGCCGACCGCGTTCGCGGCCGACTTCGCGGTCTCCGCGACCTTGTGCCCGTCGACCTGCAGGTCGAACCCGACCTCGCCGCCGATCCCGAGCGCCGCCCCGGCGTTGCCCTTGATGTGGAACTTGCCGTCCTCGCCCTTGCCGACGGTGAACCCGGCCTCGGCGCCGAGACCGGCCCAGCCCTCCGCGGTCGCGCCCGCCCCGACGCCGCCGACGTCGACGGCGCCACGCACGCTGCCGCGCGCCCCGGCGAACACGCCGGCCTTGGCCTCGACCACTTCCTTCGTGGCTTTGAGCCCGGCGCGGCCGCGGACGCCGAACATGCCTTCCGCCTTGCCGTCGAGACCGAGGATGCCGTAGTCGACGCGGCCGGTCGCGGTGCTCTTGACGCCGTCGATGGTCTCGGCCTCCAGGATGAGGCCCTTGTTGTTCAGCGCCGCCTGGAGGTTGGTCTCGATGCCGACCATGGTCTCGACCTTGCCGGTGAGCGTCAGGTCGCCCTTCTGGAGCTTGCCCTCGGCGACCTGGTGCAACAGGTAGGCGTAGTAGCGGTAGCGGCCCAGCTTGCCGTGCTCCGGCGGGATGAACTTGCTGCCGTTCTCCCACGTCTTGATCGACGAGCTGCCACTGGCGTCCCACCCGCTGGTGATCGCGTCGACGAGACCGCCGATCGCGCTGCCGGCCGCGGCCTCGATCGTGCCGATGACCCGCGCGGCGTCGACGGCTTCGCGTTCCAGCTGGTCACGGGCCCGGTCGAGCACTTCCCGCGCCTGCTGCTGGAGCTGCTCACCCTGCCGCACCGCTTCTTCCGCGGCGTCCTCGGCGGCCTGCCCGGCGGCTCGCTCGAGGGCGCGGCGGCCGTCGTTCCACAGCTCGATCGCCTCCCGGGCCTGCTCCTGCGCCCAGCGCAGCGTGTCGGCGTAGCGGCTCAGCCCGCCCGCGGCGGCCGCCAGGCTGTCGGCCGCCTTCAGCCACTGCGGAGGCAGCCGGTCGACCAGCTCGCCGAAGGCGTCGGAGGCCGCGCCCTGCCAGCCCGGCACGCCGAAGCCGGCCAGCCCGGAGCCGACGCCCTCGAACTGCTTCGCCTGGTCGAGCAGGGTGCGGACGTGCTCGACGATCGTGTCCGGAGAGCCGGGGACGAGCGCGCGCGGATCGTCGGTGGAGCCGAGCTCCGCGCTCACCGCCCGGCCCGGCGGATGGCGGCCTCGTTGTCGAGCTCGGTGCCCTGGAACAGCGTGGCCGTGTCCCGCAGCGCGGTGCCCGTCAGGCCGACCCGCTCCTGCAGCAAGCGCGCGGCGATGCGTGCCAGCCCGGTGAACTCGCCGAGCCTGCTCGCCAGAGCGGGGTCGCCGTAGACGTCCGCCGTCGCCGCAATCCCGGCGAGCGGCGAATCGTCCAATTTGGCCAGTACGTCACCTAAGTGACCTGCGGCTTTGTTCAGCTCATCCGGCTCGGCGTCAAGAACTCCCCACACGTGCTCCGATGTAAGCCAGCGGGCGGGAACGGGCGGTGAACGAGCGTGTGAGCGGGGGTGAACCGGCCGCGAAGATCAAGATCGCGCGATTCCGTTGTGCAACGTTTTGACCACGGTGTCCACAATGCCGTGCCGGGGCACGCCGGACAGCTCGCCCTCGGTGTGCCCGGTGTACACCAGCGCCCACAACACGCGCTGGATCCATTGTGGAGTGAGCCCGGGGTCGAACACGCCCTCCGCCTGCCCGCGTTCGATGAGGTCGATCACCGGATCGTCCGGCGGCGGCCCGCCGTCCGGGCCGTGCTCGGCCAGCACCCGCGGGTCGCCGAACAGGAAGACCAGCCGGTCCCCGACCGCCACCATCGCGGCGACCAGCCTGCGCATGGCGTCCAGCGCCGGCCCCTGGTCGATGGCGGCGTCGGCGACGGAGGACTCGATGGCGGCGATCGAGTCCTCGACCGCGGCCTTGATCAGGGTCGCGCGGTCCGGGAAGTAGCGGTGCAGGGTGGTCCGCCCGACTCCGGCCGCGTCGGCGATCTCGGCGAGTTTCGCCTGGTAGTCGCGACCGAGGAGGGTCGCGGCGGCGCTGAGGATGGCGCTGCGGGTCCGGTCGCGGGTGCTCACGGCGACAAACTACCGCCTTGCCATATTGGGTCGCGAGAGTACTGTTGTGGAACACAAATGTTCCACTCTGGGGAGGGCGAAATGCGGATCCTGGTGACCGGCGCGACGGGCAACGTGGGCAGGCTGGTGGTGGACGAGCTGCTCGCCGCGGGCGCGTCCGAGGTGCGGGCGCTCACCACCGATCCGGTGCGGGCCGCGCTGCCGCCCGAGGTGGAGGTGGTCGAGGGCTACCTCGGGCGCGTCGAGACGCTGCCCCGCGCGCTGGAGGGCGTGGACCGGATGTACCTGGCGCCGCTGACCCGGACGGTGCGGGAGGTGACCGCGCTGGCCAGGGAGGCCGGCGTGACGCGGATCGTCGACCTCGCCGGGCCGGAGGGCAGCTGGTGGTACGACATCGAGAAGGCGGTCGAGCACTCCGGCATCCCGTGGACGCACCTGGAAGCCGGCGAGTTCATGACGAACACGACGATCTGGGCCGACCAGATCCGGAGCCGCGGCGAGGTGCGCGAGGCGTACCCGCGGGCGGCGAACGCGCCGATCGCGCTGGAGGACATCGCGGCCGTCGCGGCGAAGGCCCTGCTGGAGGACGGCCACGAAGGCGCGGCGTACGGGCTGACCGGGCCGGAGACGCTCACCCGCGCGGAGCTGGTGGAGCAGATCGGGCAGGCGCTGGGGCGGGAGATCCCGCTGGTCGAGGTCTCCCACGCGGACGCGCTGGCCGACCTGACGGAGACGATGGGCGCGGACGCGGCCGCCTGGTACCTGGACGGTTGCGCCGAGATGGCGGAGCACCCGCAGCCGGTTTCGCCTGCGGTGTCGCGGGTGCTGGGCCGCCCGGGCATGAGGTTCGCCGAGTGGGCGGCCGCGCACGTGTCGTTGTTCCGTTAGGCCCGCAAGCGGGCAGCGGCGTTGCGCGAGAGGTTAGGCGCGCAAGCCGGTGGCGGCGCGCGGATTGCCCTTGCCGCGGTCGCGCACGTCTGGCCGGTCAGGCGTGAGGTTCGCCGAGTGGGCGGCCCTCCACGTGTCGTTGTTCCACTAGGCGCGCAAGCGGGCGGCCGCATCGCGGGCGGCGGACTGGACCTTGCCCCGGTCGACGTGCACCGGCTCCCGGTCCGACACCACCTGTTCGCCTGCCACCCAGACGTCCCGGACCTGCCGCGAGCCCGACGCCCACACCAGGTTCGAGATCACCTGCTCGTCCGGCTCGTCCAGGCCGGTCGCGAACGCCGGGCCGTCCGGGTCCACGTGCACGAAGTCGGCCCAGCGGCCGGGCTCCAGCGCGCCGATGTCGGTCCGGCTCAGCGCGTCCGCGCCGCCGCGGGTGGCCAGCAGCAGCGCGTCCTTCGCCCGCAGCGCGGTCGAGTCCTGTGTGGACAGCCGGGCGAGCATGGCGGAGAGCTGGACCTCCTCCCACAGGTCGAGGTCGTCGTTGCTGGCCGGGCCGTCCGTGCCCAGCCCGACCGCGACGGCCGCCGCCCGCAGGTCCGTCAGCCGCGCGATGCCGGACGCCAGCTTCGCGTTCGACCCGGGGCAGTGCGCCACCCCGGTCCCCCGCGCGGCGAACAACGCGATGTCCTGATCGGACAGGTGGACGGCGTGCGCGGCGAGCACCCGCCCGCCCAGCATGCCGACCTCCTCCAGCAGCTGCGGCACCGAGCCGAACTCCGCGCGCTGCCGGGCGTCCTCGTCCGCCGCCTCGGCCACGTGGATCTGCACCAGCGCACCCCGCGCCGCGGCGGATTCGGTGACCTGCCGCAGCGCCTCGACCGGCAGCATGTACGCCGAATGCGGCGCGTAGGACAGCTCGATCCGCTCACCGGGGCCGAACCGCAGGCCGTCGGCGTCGATCCAGCGGTCCGCCACCTCGATCATCCGCCGCCAGTCGACGCCGGGCAGGTCGATGATCGGCCCGCCGAGCACCGCCCGCGCGCCGGTCTCCAGCACCGCCTCGGCCATCTGCTCGGCGAAGAAGTACATCTCCGCGCTCGTGGTGACGCCGTGCCGGAGCATCTCGACCGAACCGAGCAGCATCCCGGCACGCACGTCCTCCGCGCGCAGCTTCGCCTCGGCAGGCCAGATGATCTCGTTGAGCCAGCGCAGCAGCGGCAGGTCGCCACCCATCCCCCGGAGCAGGGTCATCGGGCTGTGCGCGTGCGCGTTGATCAGGCCGGGCAGGAGGATCCCGGTCAGCTCGGTGACCGGCAGATCGCCGGGCGCCTCGGCGGCGGGACCGCAGAACGTGATGCGCCCGTCGTCGCCGACGTCCACCACGCCGTCCCGGATGACCGAGCAGGCCGGATCGCAGGGCAGGACGACGGGGGCGCGGAAGCGTTGCGGCATCCTGGGATTCTAGGTCTCCTGCCGGGCCGTGGCGGCCAGCGACCCGAGCAGCGCGAGGGCTTCGGCGCTCGGCGAACCCGGTTCGGCGTGGTAGACGACGAGCTCCTGCCCCGGACTGGACCGGACATCGAAGGTCTGCATGGTCAGGGTCAGCGGGCCGACCTCGCGGTGCACGAACTCCTTGCGCTCCAGGCTCTTGCCGCGGGCGTCGTGACCGGTCCACAGCTCGGCGAACTCCGGGCTGGCCGCGAGCAGTTCGGCGAGCACTTGCCGGACCCGCGGGTCGTCCGGGTTCTTGCCGTAGCCGAGCCGGAAACCGGCGACCGAGTTGCGCGCCACCTCGTGCCAGTCCCGGTAGAAGGTTCGCGCGGCCGGGTCGGTGAACACGACGTGCATCAGGTTGCGCGAGTGCGCCCAGTCGTGGAACAGCGCGTCGGCGATCGCGTTCGAGGCGAGCACGTCGTAGGCGAGGTTGTAGACGATGGCGGGGTTGTCCGGCCAGGCGCTCATCAGCTGCAGCAGGCTCGGATCAACGCGAGCGGGCACCGCGGTGAGGCGGGTGCGCGGGCTGAGCCCGGCGAGGCGGAACAGGTGCTGGCGGCCGTCCTCGCCGAGGCGGAGCGCGGCGGCCAGTGCGTCGACCACCTGCGCCGACGGGGTGCGCTCGCGGCCCTGCTCCAGGCGGACGTAGTAGTCCACGCTGACGCCGGCCAGCAGCGCCACCTCCTCGCGGCGCAGACCGGGCACGCGGCGCTGGCCGGTGCTGGGGAGGTTGACCTCGTCCGGGCGCACCTGGGACCGCCGGGAGCTGAGGAAGTCGCCGAGTTCGGACCGTGCCATGACGCGATCGTAGGTCCGCGACGGCGGTGCTACCTGGGTGCAGCGCTCCCAGGAAGACCGCGCCCTGCCACGGTCCGGCCGGCCGGGCCACCGTCGGTGCCATGAGCAAACTGGATCTCACCGGGCGGGTCGCCGTCGTCACCGGCGCGGCGCGCGGCATCGGCCGGGCGTGCGCGGAGTTGCTGCGCTCGCGGGGCGCGCGCCTCGTCGTCACCGATCTGCGGGAGTCCGTGCACGAGCTGGCGGCCGACGACGTGGCGGTGCTCACCGGCGACGTCGCGGACGAAGAACTGGCCCGCGCCACGATGCGGCTCGCCGTGGAGCGGTTCGGGCGGCTGGACGTGCTGGTGAACAACGCCGGGCGGACGCTGAACAAGCCGGTCACCGAAACCAGCGTCGAGGACTTCGAGGCGATCCTGCGGGTCAACGCGCGCGGCAACTTCGTGCAGGCGCGGGAGGCGTTCCGGGTGATGGCGGCCGCCGGTGGCGGGTCCATCGTGTCGATCGCGTCGGTGTCGTCGGTGGTGGCGTTCGAGACGCAGACCGCCTACGCCGCGTCGAAGGGCGCGCTGGCCCAGATGACGCGGGTGCTCGCCATCGAAGGCGGACCGGCCGGGATCCGCTCGAACGCCGTCCTGCCGGGCGTCATCGACACCGACATCATGGAGGGGGTGGTCGACAACGGCCGCGAAATGCTCGCCTCGTTCGGCCCCGCCCACCCGATCGGCCGCATCGGCACGGCCGACGAGGTCGCCGAAGCGGTGGCGTTCCTGTCCTCCGATGCGGCGAGCTTCATCACCGGCGCGCTGCTCCCGGTCGACGGCGGCTGGACGGCGCAGTGACTCAACGCGGCAGCATGGGTTCGAGGCTGGTGGCCAGGTCCTGAGCCGCCGCGCAGGCCTCCGCCTGCAGGTCGGCGGAGAGCAACACGACGGTCGTGGCGGCCGGGGCGTGCCCGGGGACGTCGAGCACGACCTCGCACGTTCCGGGGCCGGTGAACTGGCCGATCAGCGCCTTGCGGCCGTTGACGTCGAGCGGCGCCGCCTCTGCCGGTTCCCCCTGCTCGTGCTCCAGGGCGATGCTCACGGTGCCGTAACCCGGCCTGGACGCGCCGCACTCGTTCCGCACGCCGATCGGCCTGCCCGGCGTGAACCCCTGTCCGGCGAGCAGCTGGTCCAGGACGGCACAGGCGGCCAGCGGCTCCAGCGGGTCCGCGGTCGGTGCCGCCGTCGTCGGCGCCGGCCTGTCGCTGTCGGGTGCTGAGCAGGCCCCGAGACCGGCCATCACGACGACCGAAACCACCCACGCCGCCCTGCGCCCCATAAACGGACAGCCTGCACCCTGCGCGGCTAGTCCACCAGCCCGCTGCGCCACGCCCAGGCCGCGACCTCGACCCGGTTGCGCGCGCCGACCTTGCCCTGCACCGCGGCCAGGTGCGTCTTCACCGTCGACAGGGACATGTACAGCTCGGCCCCGATCTCGGTGTTCGTCAGGCCGCGGGCCGCCGCCTTCACCACGTCCAGCTCGCGCGCGGTCAGCGGTTCCTTCGGCGGATCGACCTGCCGCCGGGCGGACGCGCCCTCGAAGTGCTTCAGCAGCCGCACCGTCACCTGCGGCGACACCAGCGCGTCGCCGCGGTGGGCGGCTCGGATCGCTTCGATCAGCAGCGCCGGTCCGGCGTCCTTGAGCAGGAAGCCGCTCGCGCCGTTGCGCAGCGCGGTGTGCACGTACTCGTCCAGGTCGAAGGTCGTCACCACCACGACCTTCAGCGGGTCGGCGACGTCCGGCCCGGCCAGCTGGCGCGTCACCTCCAGCCCGTCCAGCCCGGGCATCCGGATGTCCAGCAGGCACACGTCCGGCCGCAGCTCGCGCGCCTTCGTCACCGCCGCCACGCCGTCCTCGACGTCGGCGACCACCTCGATGTCGTCCTGCGCGTCGAGGATCATCCGGAACCCCATGCGCACCATGCTCTGGTCGTCGGCGATCAGTACGCGAATCAAGCCTTTTCCTCCACCGGCAACCATGCCTCCACCACCCAGCCCCCGTCCGGCGCCGGGCCCGCGGCGAGCCGGCCGTGCAGCAGCTCGACCCGCTCGCGCATCCCGACGAGACCGTATCCCCCGGAACCTCCGGCCGGACGCGTCACCACCTGGTGTCCGTCGTCGGCCACCCGGATGTGCAGTTCGCCGTCCCGGACCTCGGCCAGCACGCATGCCCGGGTCGCGCCCGCCGCGTGCTTGCCGATGTTCGTCAGCGACTCCTGCACCAGCCGCAGCGCCGAGCGCGCCACCTCCTGCGGCAGGTTCGCGGGCACCCGCACGTCGGCCTCCGTGGGGACGCCGTGGTGCCCGGATTCCACGAGCCGCCGCAGGTCCGCGTCCAGGTCCATGGTGGCCTGGTCGGTGACCGCCTCCCCGCCCGCGCGCATGCTGCCGACCAGCCGCCGCATCGCGGTCATCGCCTCGGTGCCAGCGGCCTCGATGCGTTCGATGACCTCCAGCGCGACCTTCGGGTTCTGGTCGGCGATCACCTTCGCCGCCTGAGCCTGCACGATGATCCCGGTGACGTGGTGCGCCACCAGGTCGTGCAGTTCCCGCGCCAGCGCCATGCGCTCGGAGTTCTGCGCGTCGGCGACCGCGGCCTCGACCACCTTGCGCCGCTCGGAGTCGCGGGCCCGGAAGTACAGCCCGGCGGCCACCGCGATCCCGAGCACGAGCACCGCGGCGATCACCAGGTCGCGCAGGTCCGACATGTCCGCCCGGCCCCGGCCGCTCACCACCGTGGTGAGCGTCGTGAACGCGACCGCGGCCGACATCAGCGCGATCGCGCCCCACGCCCGCTTCGGCTCCACCGACCGGACCAGCAGGACCACGACGATGATCCCGGCGACGATCTCGGTGAACGGCAGCGCGCCGTAGCCCAGCAGGTACTGGCGCGGCGCGATCCACAGCGCAGCCGAGGTGGCGAAGATGATCCCGGCGAGCAGCAAGCCGGCGCGCAGTGGGCGGCGGGTCGCGTACACGGCCGTCGCGGCCGCGCCGAGTGAGCAGGTCAGCGCGGGCAGCGCCCGGATGTTGCTGTCCAGCAGCTGGTACAGCTCCAGGAAGACGGGCAGGCTGAGCGCGCCGATCAGCGGCCACTGCTCGCGCACCAGGTCACGCACCGCGCTCTCCTTGCGCGGCGCCTGCCCGCGCCGGAACTGCAGCCCGGCGAGCACCACGGCGACCAGCAGCACCATGCCGAGCAGCATCGTCTCGCTCAGCCCGCGGCTGCCCGAGCCGTTGCGGTAGGCGGTGGCGAACAGGGTGGCGAGCACCAGCGTGGCGGTGCCGACGATGGACTCCGCCCACCGCACCCGCCGCACGCAGAAGAACACCAGCTCCAGCCCGGCGACGGTCTCGCTCAGCGACACGTTGCTCAGCAGCGTCGTGTACGCCGCCGCGTCGGTCGCCCGGATCAGGAAGGTCGACGCGAACAACGTCGCGGCGCCCGCGAACACGGCCACCGCGGGCCGCGTCCGAGCCCACAACGCACACGCGCCCAGCGCGACCATCCCGGGCAGCAGCAGGAGATCCCGGCCCCGCGGTCCCAGCGAGTCCACACTGGCCGGCAGCACCACCGCGAGATCGCACAGGAAGGCGGCGAGCAGCAGGACGCCTTCGAGACCCAGCCATCGCCAGGCCGAGGTCACGCGATCAGAGAACGGCACAACGGAACGGTAGAGGATCCGCGCCTCCCCGCACCTTGGCCGCCCGGCCACCCCGTATCGGCCGATCGGCCGATCCCGGCACCCCACCCCACCTGTGAACCTGCTGTGCGGGAACAACGGAAGGGGAAGGTTCATGACTCCACAAGGGAGTGTCGTGTTGTCCGGGCGGGGGCTCGTCAAGCGGTACGGCGAGCAGGTGGCGCTGGCCGGCGTCGACGTGGACATCCACGCCGGGGAGGCGCTCGCCGTCGTCGGCCCGTCGGGGTCGGGCAAGACGTCGCTGCTGCACGTGCTGGCCGGGATCCTGCGGCCGGACGGCGGCGAGATCCTGCTGGACGGCAGGCGCGTCGACCAGCTGTCCGAGACCAAGCGCAGCGAGCTGCGGCGCACCGAGTTCGGTTTCGTGTTCCAGCAGGGGATGCTCGTGGCCGAGCTGTCCGCGGAGGAGAACGTGGCGCTGCCGATGCTGCTCGGGGGCGCCAAGCGCCGCGAGGCGATCGGCGCGGCGCGGGAGTGGCTGGGCCGGCTCGGGCTGCGGGGCAGGGAGGGGTCCCGCCCCGGTGAGCTGTCCGGCGGCCAGGCGCAGCGGGTCGCGATCGCCCGCGCGCTGACGCACCGGCCGAAGGTGATCTTCGCCGACGAGCCGACCGGCGCGCTGGACACCCGCACCGGCAAGGACACCATGGACGCCCTGCTGGTCGCGGCCTCGGACTCGGGCACGTCGGTGGTCATCGTGACGCACGACGTGGAGCTCGCCGCGTCGCTGCCGCGCACGGTGACCATCCGGGACGGGCGCATCGCGGAGCAGGTGGGGGTGCTGCCGTGAGCCCGGTCCAGCTGGCGTTCAAGGTTCTGCGGGCGGACCGGCGGACCAGGACCGCCACCCTGCTCACCGCGGTGGGGGTCGCGGTGGCCACGGGTCTGGTCCTGTTGCTGCTGAGCCTGCCGTACGCCACGCAAGCCCGCGCCGAGCGCGCGGTGTGGCAGGAGCAGTACGGCTTCCGCGACGACGCCACGCCGACCCTGTCGATCTCGTCGAGCACCGACTACTTCGACGGCGAGCGGGTCGACCGCGTGGACGTGGCCCAGCTCGCCGGCGGGGTCGCGTTGCCAGCCGGGGTGCCGAAGTTCCCGGCGCCCGGCGAGGTCCTGGTGTCGCCGGAGCTGTACCAGGCGATGAACCGGCTGCCCGCCTCGCAGCTGGCCGACCGGTTCCCCGGCAAGGTGGTGGGCACCCTCGGCGAGGACGCCCTGCGGTTCCCGGACCAGCTCGTCGCGCTGGTCGGGCACACCCCGGAGACGATGCCGGCGAACGCGAACGAGCGGAACGGGTTCGCGCCGCCGTCGGAGGCGAGGGTGGACGCGCTGCTCACCCTGCTGGCCGGGGTCGGGGTCGTGGTGCTGCTGGTGCCGAGCCTGGTGCTCGTGGCCTCCTCGGCGCGGCTCATCGCGGCCCGGCGCGAGCAGCGGCTGGCGGCCCTGCGCCTGGCCGGCGCGACACCGGGACAGGTCGTGTCGATCACCGCGGCCGAGACCGGGATCGCCGCGGTCACGGGCGCGCTGCTGGGCTGGGCGATCAGCCCGCTGCTGTGGTCGCTGGCCCGGCTGGTGCCGTGGGACGGCGGCACCTGGCTCGCCGGTGACTTCCGCGTGCCGATCGGGCTGACCGTGTTCGTGCTGGTCGCGGTGCCCGCGCTGGTGCTGCTGGCCGCCGTGCTCGGGCTGCGGCGAGTGGTGAGCAACCCGGTCGGGGCGGTCGTGCAGCACACGCCGAAGCCGCTGCGCTGGTGGCGCCTGCTCTCGCTGCCGGCGACCGCGTTGTTCTTCTTCTTCGCGATCGAGCAGGGCGACGACGTCAACCTGATCCTGCTCGGGCTCGCGCTGATGATCGCCTCGGCGATGCTGGTCGGGCCGTACGTGACGGCGGTGATCGGCGGGTTCTTCGTGAGCCGCTGGCGCAAGCCGTCCGCGTTGCTGGCCGGGCGGCGGCTGCGCAACGACCCGCGCGGCGCCTACCGCGCCTCGGCCGGGGTCGTGCTCGCCGTGTTCACCGGGTCGATGGCGCTGACGCTGATGCCCAGCTTCGACGCGATGACCGGTGGCGGCGGGACCTACCGCGACTCGGTGCTGTCGGTGGACACCTCCGGCGAACGGGCGGGCACGATCGCCGCACAGGCCAACGCGACGCTGGAGCGCTACAACCTGCCCGCCCGCGCGGTGTCGATGCCGGAGGTGACGCTGAAGTCGGCGGACGGCTCCAGCTACGTGGGCGTGGTCGTGCCCTGCGCTGACGGGGTCAAGCTCTATCGCGTCTCGGCCACCTGCACCGGTCCGGGGGTCTACAGCACCTACCACCTGCAACTGGAAGACTTCCAGGTGTCCAGCACCTACGAGGGCACGGGAGTGCCGTTCGCGCCGGGCACCACGCTCCAGCCGCTGGCGCAGGCCGATGGCGATGGGTACGCGCCGGTGCTGATCGACCCGGCCGTGCTGCCGGCCGGGATCGTGCCGGAGGACTCGAGGGTCGCCGTCGACACCACCCCAGCCGACCGCGAGCTGGTGCGCACCGCGCTGGTCGGCGCGGCCGGCGGCGAAAGCGTGTACAGCCGGGAGCTGTACCTGGACGGCCAGCGCGACCAGCTGGACGACCTGCGCCGCGTCACCGTCATCGGGGTGACGGTCGCGGCGATCCTGGCCGGGTGCAGCGCGGCGATCGCGACCGCCGGATCGGTGATGGACCGGCGCCGCACGTTCGGGGCGCTGATGGCGGCGGGCACGCCGACGCGGGTGCTGTCGAGGGCGCTGCGGATGGAGGCCGCGCTGCCCGCGCTGGTCGCCACGATCGGGTCCGGGCTGCTGGGAATGATCGCGGGCCTCGGGTTGTTTTCGATCATTCAGGAATCCCAGAACGCCTCGGCGGTGATCAGCCCGTGGCTGGTCGCGCCGGTGGTGCTCGGGTTCGCCGTGGCGGTGCTCGCCGCGTCGGTCTGCACCCCGGCCCTGAACCGGGTGCGCGCGGAACCGCTGGCCGACGAATGAGCTCGTCCGGCCGCCCCTCGTCGGGGGAGGGGCGGCCGGTCAGCCCACGCGTTCGAAGATCAGGTCCCGGCTGATCCGGCCCTCCTGGTCGGCCCGCTGCTCGAACTTGGTGACGGGCCGCCAGCTCGGCCGCGGCGCCCAGTCGTCGAAGCGGTTGCGCAGCGCGGGCTCGGCCGAGCACACCTCGAGCATCTGCTCGGCGTAGTGCTCCCAGTCGGTGGCCATGTGCAGGATTCCGCCCGGCGCCAGCCGCGACGCCACCAGCTTCACGAAGTCCGGCTGCACCAGCCGGCGCTTGTGGTGGCGCTTCTTCGGCCACGGGTCCGGGAAGAAGATCCGCACCCCGGACAGCGAGTCCGGCTCGATGTGCTCCTTCAGCGCGATCACCGCGTCGCCGTGCAGCAGGCGCAGGTTCTCCAGGCCGAGCCGCTCGGCGCGCAGCATCAGCTGCCCGAGACCGGCCTCGTACACCTCGACCGCGACGTAGTTGACCTCCGGCTCGGCGGCCGCGAGCTGCGCGGTCGTCTCACCCATGCCGGAACCGATCTCCAGCAGCACCGGAGCCGGGCGGCCGAACCACCCGGCGAAGTCGATCGGACCGGGCGGCAGGTCGGCCACCCTGCGCCCGATGTCCGCCCACTGGCGCTCCCAGGCACGCTGCTGGCCGACCGTCATCCGGCCGCCACGCTGCACGTATGAAACGACACTCCGCAGGCGGGGTTCGTGCTCGCTCTCCACCCGCCCAAGTTAGCTGCCGTCCCTGATGCGGCCTGCGTGGCGGTGCGGGTAGCGGCCCCTCCCACCAGCCCGCCACCGCCCTCAACGGACACGCTTACGCGTGACAGCCTCGGTCAAGGCGGCCCCTTCCTCGACCACCACCCCTGGTGGACGCGCTCGCGCGGCTCCGCCCGTTCAAACCCGCGGCGGTGCCGGCTGCCCGAGTGGTGCAAGCGGCTCCGCCACTTCTCCAGAGGAAAGCCCCTAGCGGACGGCCTCGAACTCCCCCAACCGGGAACGCAGGCCGCCGACCCCGTTCACGGCGATCGGCGACGGCGTCGTGCCGGTGTGGGCCGGCAACACGTCGATCCACCCGTCGTGGCGGCTGGTGGTCAGGATCGTGGTGGGGATCTTGTGCCCGGAGCGCCCGTTCTCCGACGGCATGAACTCCCAGTACCCGGATTCGCCGTCCGCGGCCCACGGCACGTACTCCCAGCCGGGGCGCCGGGACAGCAGCTGCGCCACCCGGTCCTCGATGCGGAAACCGGTCTCCCGCGAGTCCAGCCTGCCCTCCGCGAGGGCCCGCAGCCACCAGGGCGCCGGGATCATCTCGCCCCGGGCGCTCACGGCGCGGAACAACGCCAGCACTTCGGCTTCGGCGGCGCGGTGGATCCACGCGCGCCGGATCTCCGCCGGTCTCGTCGCGGTGGCCACGATCCGGGGCAACTCCACGGCCTGCGACCATTCGAGCGCGTCGAGCGGTTCCAGAGCGGGCGGATGCGCGACGGCGCGCGGGGCGGCGATTTCCTGATCAATATCCACCGTCAAGGGTCACCTCCGTGGAGTCGCCTGACGTGGTGATTCCAGAATGCCTGGTCAGAGGCGGTGCGTCCGCTTCCTGTGAGGGCGACCACAGGTGCTTTACGCGGTATTAACCCAGGGGTCGTAACAGCATCATCCGATTAATCGATTCGACCTTTCCGAAGGTCGCCGGATGCACTACAGGCGAAGGCCCGGGCCACCCCCCGAATTCGGTGGCCCGGGCCGTTCTTCTTCCCCGTGCTCCGGTCCCCACCGGAGCGTTCCTGTGGTGGTCTTCGCTCAGGCGTCGCGCTTGCGAGCCGTGGCGACCGCGATGGCCAGCAGCCCGACGGCGACCGCCGCGAAGTAGGCCAGCGACCAGCCCTGCGACAGCACCGCGGTGGACATCGGCGCGCCCGCGTCGACGTTGCGGCCCATGTTCGACGCGCCGTCGCCGGTGAGGAACTTGTTGGCGACGTTGAACGGCAGCCACTGGTAGATGTCGTCGCCGATGCTCGGGATGAGCCGGATCAGGTCCTCGACCGCGAGCGCGTAGATCAGCAGCAGCGCGATGGCGCCGGCGCTGTGGCGGAGCAGGATGCCCACGGCCACCGCGATCACCGCGGCGAGCGCGTAGACCGCGCCGACCCCGGCCACGTTGATCCAGTCCGCGCCGGTGTCCAGCGCGAGCGGGGCGTTCGGCTTGAGCAGCAGCGCCAGTGCCCACGAGCCGAACGCGCTCAGCTCGCCGATGACCAGTGCGACCAGCGCGACCACGGTCGTCTTCGCGACCAGCGCGGCGGCCCGGTTGGGCACCGCCTGGAAGGTCGTGCGGATCGTGCCGAAGCGGTACTCGGTGGTGACCGCGAGAGCGGCCAGCACCATGATCACGGCCATGCCGAAGCTGTAGCCGAACTGGGTCGAGGCGACGGTGGCGGTGAACTCGCCCCCGTCGTCCGCGTTGCCGACGACCAGGGCGGAGAACCCGATCGTGGTGGCCAGGGCCACCAGTGCGCACCACCACGGCGAGCGGGTGGTGAACAGTTTCATCCGTTCCACGGCAAGCAAAGTCATGATGTTCGCGTCTCCCCTAGTTCGCCGGCTCGAGAGCGTGCCGGGCTTCGGTCTCCAGACCGGTGTGGTACTCCACGGAATCGCCCGTGATCTGCATGAACGCCTGCTCCAGCGAACCCGTCTGCGGGCTCAGCTCGTGCAGCACGATGCCGTTGCTCGCGGCCAGCTCGCCGATCTTCTCGCTGTCCAAACCGGACACCAGGATGCCGTCGTCGGTGTCGGTGGCGCTGTCGGCGGGCAGCAGCGAGCGCAGCTTCGCAAGCTGCGGGCTGCGCACCTTGACGGTGTTCTCGCTGGCCCTGGCCACGAACTCCTTCGTGGTGCTCTGCGAGATCAGCTTGCCCTTGCCGATGACCACGAGGTTGGAGGCGGTCAGCGCCATCTCCGACAGCAGGTGGCTGGAGACGAAGACGGTGCGGCCCTCGTCGGCGAGGCGGTGCATGAACTTGCGGATCCAGAGGATGCCCTCCGGGTCGAGGCCGTTGACCGGCTCGTCGAACAGCAGCACCTCCGGGTCGCCGAGCAGTGCCGCGGCGATCCCCAGCCGCTGCGACATGCCCAGCGAGAACCCGCCTGCGCGCTTGCCCGCGACGCTGGTCAGGCCGACGATGTCCAGCACCTCTTCGACGCGGCGCGCCGGGATGTGGTTGGACTTCGCCATCCAGGCCAGGTGCGCCCGCGCCGAGCGGTTCGGGTGCACCCACTTGGCGTCGAGCAGCGCGCCGACGGTCCGAAGTGGATTCTTCAGTTCCGTGTAACGCTTTCCGCCGATGGTCACCTGGCCGCTCGTCGGATTGTCCAGGCCCAGGATCATCCGCATGGTGGTCGATTTCCCGGCGCCGTTCGGACCGAGGAAACCGGTCACCTCGCCGGGGGCGACGTCGAATGACAGATCGTTGACGGCGAGCGTTTTTCCGTAGTGCTTGGTGAGGCCCCGTGCCTCTATCATGGTTGCTCCCCTGTGCTGGTCAAAAGCCTGTTGTTCCCCGTGCGGCTCTCATGCTGACCGATCGGGGCACGCGTGCGCGTCATCCTGTGGTTCGAACTTCCCACCCGACTGCGGTAGTAGCCTCCCGCGATTCGCGTGCGCACGGGATCGGTGATGACCCTGAATCGCCCCTGAGCTTCGGGGCCCGATTTTGTCGGGGTCGGGCGTTATCGTGCCCGCATGACGGCGAAGACGGTGCTGGTGACGGGCGCGACCAGGGGGTGCGGTCGCGCGATCGCGGTGGAGCTCGGCCGGGGTGGGGCGACGGTGTACGTCACCGGGCGTACGACCCGCGAGTCGTCGTCGCCGATGAAGCGGTCGGAGACGATCGAGGAGACGGCCGGGCTGGTGGACGCGGCGGGCGGCCGGGGCGTTCCGGTGCGGTGCGACTTCACGTCGGTGGCGGACGTGGACGCGCTGCGGGACCGGGTCGAGGCGGAGTCCGGCGGCCTGGACGTCCTGGTCGACGACGTCTGGGGTGGTGACCCGTTCGTCGACTTCGAGCGGCCGTACTGGGAGTCCAGCCTGGACGACGCGCTGACCCTGGTGCACAACGCGCTGGACACGCACCTGATCGCGCTGCACCGGCTGTTGCCGCTGGTGGTGCGGCGCCCCGGCGGTTTCGTGATCGAGGTGACCGACGGCGACGACGACGAGTACGTGGGCGCGGGCATCCCGTACTACCTGGCGAAGTGCGGGGTGCGGGCGCTCGGCAGGGCGCTGGGCGCGGAGCTGGCGGCGAAGGGGTGCGTCGGCCTGTCGGTGACGCCGGGATTCCTCCGCTCTGAGGCGATGCTGGACCTGTTCGGCGTCGCGGAGCCGAACTGGCGCGACGCGGTGACCGGCGCGGGCGGCCCGGACTTCGCGATCTCGGAGACGCCGTACTACCTGGCGCGCGGGGTGGCCGCGCTGGTGAACGACCCGGACGCGGCCCGTTTCGCCGGCCGCACGCTCGCCTCGTGGACCCTCATGCACGAGTACGACGTGACCGACGTGGACGGCACCCGGCCGGATTGGGGCCGCTGGTACGAGGAGGTCCACAAGGCGGGCCGCAACCCGGCGGAGGTGGACCCGGCCCCCTACCGGTGAGAGGATGACCGGCATGACGACCAGAAAGGGCCATGCCGCGTAGGCGCCCCGCACAGCTGCGCACCGGCCGGACGACCTGGCCGGAGCACCGCCGCATCCCGCAGGTCGGCGGGGTCTCCGCGGGCACCCTGCGCGCGATCGCCCACCTGGAACGCACCCGGCTGCACCCAGGCGCTGTCGCCGAGGCGGTGGCCGGCTGGTCCCGGTTCGTGCACGGCCCGGCCCGGCGCTTCGACGGCTACGCCCCCGAAGACTGCCCCTGCCCCGGCTGCCAGTGGGACGACCCGGTCGTGCGCCGGAAGACGGTGGCGGCGGTGCTGGCCGCACTGCCCCGTAGGGCGGCGCGTGAGCTGCGGTGCGTCCTCTGCCCGCTGGACGAGCCTTACCTGGCGCGCGCGGTGGCTGATCCGGAGACGTATCGCGTGCGAGTGCTGCTCTTGTGACGCCTCAGGGGTGCCGTCGAGGACTGCCGCTCGGCGGGGCTGCCAGTCGAGTGGCGCGGTCGCGCGTCGGAAGGGGTGGCGGCGGTGCTGGCCGCACTGCCCGGTAGGGCGGCGCGTGAGCTGCGGTCCGTCCTCCGCCCTCTGGACGAGCGTTACCTGGCGCGCGCGGTGGCTGATCCGGAGACGTATCGCGTGCGGGTGCTGCTCTTGTGACGCCTCAGGGGTGCCGTCGAGGACTGCCGCTCGGCGGGGCTGCCAGTCGAGTGGCGCGGTCGCGCGTCGGAAGGGGTGGCGGCGGTGCTGGCCGCACTGCCCGGTAGGGCGGCGCGTGAGCTGCGGTCCGTCCTCCGCCCTCTGGACGAGCGTTACCTGGCGCGCGCGGTGGCTGATCCGGAGACGTATCGCGTGCGGGTGCTGCTCTTGTGACGCCTCAGGCCGCACCGCCGACGGCTGTCCACGGCGGCGACCCACGCGCCGCCCACGCCGGAACCCGATGGCCATGTCGCGCGTGGCCGGCCGCCTCAGTGCGGCCGCCGGGACGCCGGGGTCGCGAAACGGAGCCGGCTCCGCCGCGCTGGCCCGGACGCGGGCAGGGTCACCCGGCGCCCAACGGCAAGCGATCGGTCGCCCCGAGCCAGGTGTCCCGCCGGGGCCTCCTCGATCACGCCAAACCGGGCCGGATCAACCCCGTCTCGTAGGCCAGCACCACCGCCTGCACGCGGTCCCGCAGCCCGAGCTTCGCCAGGATCCGTCCCACGTGCGTCTTCACCGTCGCCTCGGAGAGGAACAGCTTTTCCGCTATCTCCACATTGGACAGGCCCTTCGCGATGAGCACCAGCACCTCCCGCTCCCGCTCGGTCAGCACGTTCAGCTCGGCCTCGTCGCGCAGGGGGCCGCCGCCGCTCATGAAACGGTCCAGCAGCCGCCGCGTCACCGACGGCGACACCACGGCGTCCCCGGACGCCACCGACCGCAGCGCCGACACCAGGTGGTCCGGCGGCGTGTCCTTCAGCAGGAACCCGCTGGCCCCGTTCTGCAATGCCGCGTACACGTACTCGTCCAGGTCGAACGTCGTCATCACCAGCACCCGCGATGTGCCGGCCTCGACGATCCGCTTCGTCGCCTCCACCCCGTCCATCACCGGCATCCGCACGTCCATCAACACGACGTCCGGCCGCAGCGAACCGGCCAGCGACACCGCGTCCGCGCCGTTGCCCGCCTCGCCGACCAGGTCGATGTCGTCCTGCGCGCCCAGCACCATGCGGAACCCGACCCGCATCAGCTCCTGGTCGTCGACCACCACCACGCGGATCACGGGTCGAGCCTCACCGGGAAGCTCGCGTGCACCCGCCAGCCACCGCCCGGCCGCGGCCCCACCTGCAAAATCCCGCCGAACAGGTGCGCCCGTTCGCGCATCCCGATCACCCCGTTGCCTCCCGGCAGGTCCGGCCCGGGCACCAGCTCCCGCGCCTTCCCGGCCCCGTCGTCCACGATCTCCACGTCCACCAGGTTCTCGGTCCGCCGCACCCGCACCTCCGCCCGGGCCCCCTGTCCGGCGTGCTTGAGCGTGTTGGTCAGCGACTCCTGCACGATCCGGTACACGCCGAGCGACACCCCGGCAGGCAGTTCGGCGAGCGACCCGTCGATCGACAACTCCACCGGCACCCCCGCGGTCCGCACCCGCTCCGCCAGGTCGGCCAGCGACTCCGCCGTCGGCTGCGGGATGCGCGGCTCCCCGGCCACCTCTTCGTTGCGCAGCACCTGCAGCAGCCGCCGCAGCTCGGTCAGCGCCTGCCTGCCCGTCTCGGAGATCGTGCGCACCGCCCGCTCGGCCAGCTCCGGGTTCGACCGCAGAGCGTAGGACGCCCCGTCGGCCTGCACCACGATCACGCTCACCGCGTGGGCGACCACGTCGTGCAGCTCCCGCGCGATCCGCCCGCGCTCCTCGGCCACCGCGATCCGCCCGGCCTGGTCGCGTTCGGTTTCCAGCAGGTGCAGCCGCGCCTCCATCTCCGCGTGGTAGGCCCGGCGCGCGCCGACGAACTCGCCGAGCACCCAGCACAACGCGAAGATCAGCCCGATGAACAGCAGCGGCGCCCAGCCCTGCGGCGACCAGCCGGCCCACATCTGCACCACGCTGATCACGGCCTGCGCGGCCAGGTACAGCGCGGCCTGCCGCCGCCCGACGTAGACGACCACCGTGTACAGCGCCACGCAGCTCGCCGTCGCGCTGCCGACCCCCAGCTCCAGCGCGCTGTGCGGCACTGTCATCAGCAGGATCACGTAGGCCGTGACCACCGGGTACTTCCGGCGGAACGCCACCGGTCCCACCATCGCGAGGTCCAGCGGGATCGCGACGTACCACCGCTGACCCTCGCTGGGCTCGGCCCGCGCGACCAGGAACAGCAGGTCCATGAGCAGCAGCAACACGGCGAGCAGGACGTCCCCGACCATCGGGTGCGTCCGCATCCACAAGCTCAGTCGCCGCACACCGTTCACCCTAGGTCGGCGGCGTTCCACTCCGCGTCATCCCGAGGTATCACCGCACGTGGGACTTCGGGCCGAGCTTCATGGCAGGATTCGGGGGCAAAACGCAGGCACCGGGAGGGGGCGACGTGACGGCGACGACGGATCAGGGCCGCCTGGCCGGTCCGCTGTCGGTGTCGGTGGCCAACCTCTGCCGCCGCCTGCAGCCGCAGGTTTCCGCCCGCACCGCCGCCGGGTTCGCCGAGGTGCTGCGCCGCCTCGGCGCGCCGCTGCAGGTCGCGGTCGCCGGGCGCATCAAGTCCGGCAAGTCGACGCTGGTCAACGCCCTGATCGGGCGGCGGGTCGCGCCGACCAACGTGGGCGAGTGCACCCGCCTGGTGACCCGTTTCCAGTACGGCACGGTCGACCGCATCGAAGTGGTCTTCGCCGGCGGGCACAAGCAGGTGCTGCCGTTCGCGCCGGACGGGTCCATCCCGGCCGAGCTGGGCGTGGACATCAGCAAGGTCTCGCACATCGAGGCGTACCTGACCAGCGCGGTCCTGCAGGAGATGACCGTGATCGACACCCCCGGCCTCGGTTCGCTGGACGCCGCGTCGGTGTCGCGCACCGAGCAGTTGCTGGGCGCGGCCCAGGCCGAAGAAGGCGGCGACGAGCTGGACGAGACCTCGCGCAACGCGGTTGCCGGCGCGGAGGCCGTCCTCTACGTCGTGACGCAGGGCGTGCGCGCGGACGACCAGCAGGCGCTCGCCGCGTTCACCGCCGCGACCGCGAGCCGCGAGGCGGGCCCGGTCAACGCGATCGCCGTGCTGAACAAGGCCGACACCATCCCGCCGGAGTCCGTCGAGGGTTCCGGCGGCGACGTGTGGCGGGCCGCGTCGATCCTCGCCGAGAAGCAGGGGCTGCTGCTCAAGCCGCGGGTCGCCGACGTGCTGCCGGTGATCGGGCTGATCGCCGAGTCCGCCGAGTCGGGCAACTTCACCTCCGCCGATGCCGACGCGCTGCGCCAGCTGGCCGCTCTGGACGACGCGACGCTGGAGACCATGCTGATGGCGGCCGACATCTTCACCAGCTGGGACTGCGACGTCCCGGCAGGCACCCGGCTGCGGCTGCTGGAGAAGCTCGACCTCTACGGCATTCGCCGCGCCATCGACGCGATCCGCGCCGACTCGACGATCACCGCGGGCGCCCTGCGCAGGCTGCTGCTCAGCGCCTCCGGTCTGGACGCCGTCCGCGCCCGGCTGAACACGGTCTTCGCCGCCCGCGCGGACGGGATCAAGGCCGCCGCCGCGCTCGCGTCGGTCACCGCGCTGGCGCACGCATCCGGTGACCCGGCCGAGCGGCAGCGCGTGCACGACGCCATCGAGGTGCTGCTCGCCAAGCCCGAGGCGCACCAGCTGCGGCTGCTGGAGGCGCTCACGCTGGTCGTGGCCGGCGCGGTCGACATGCCCGAGGACCTGGCCGAAGAGGTCCTGCGGGTGGGCAGCAACGCCGACATCGACGAGCAGCTGGGCCTGCCCGGCGCGTCCCGGCCGGAGCTCGCCGCGCACGCGCTGGAGCGCGCCGGCTGGTGGCGGTCGTTCGCGTCCTTCGGCGCGACGCCCGCGCAGAGCCGGGTCGCGCACGTCGTGCACCGGGCGTACTTCCTCATCTGGCAGCAGCTGAGATGAACGAGGGGTGGTGAGCGTGGCTTCCTGGTTCCGGCGCCGGTCCGCGGACGACTCCCCGACCGGGCAGATCCCCGGCGCGCAACTGGCGAAGATCATCGACGAAGTCGAGGGAACCACAGCGGCGCAACCCCCGTCCAACACCGATGTGAACCGTGTATCCGATCTGGCCGCCGCCGGCCCGGAAGCGCTGGAGCAGGCGCGGGCCGACCGGCAGGAGCTGATCCAGCTCTGCCTCTACGCCCTGGACCGGGCGCGCAGCGGGGGCGTGGTCGAGCGCCTCGAACAAGGGCTGGCTCGCGTCGGGGTGGAGGCGGTGCGGCCGGACGGGCAGCGGTTCGACCCGTCCGTGCACGAGGCGGGCGGCGCGATCAAGACCGACGACCCGGCGCTGGACGGCGTGGTCGCCGAGACCGAGGTCGTCGGGTTCACCGACGGCGGCCGCCTGCTGCGCGCGCCCGTCGTGACGGTCTACACGAAGCGCTAAGGTCCGGTCGTGACCGCTCCGCCGCTCTCGTCCCTGCCCAACCAGGTCAAGCAGGCCCGCGAAGCACTGCTGGCGCTGTTGCGGGAGAACGACCCGAAGGCGGCGGCGTGGGTCGAGGAGGTCCGCCGGTCGCGGCCGAAGAAGCCGCAGGTGGTGGTGGTCGGCGAGACCAACCGCGGCAAGAGTTCCCTGGTCAACGCGCTGCTGGCGACCCCAGGCCTGTCCCCGGTGGACGCCGACGTCGCCACCGCCGGCTACCTCGTCTTCGACCACGCCCCGGAGTGGGGCGCGCAGGCCTGCTACCCCGGTCAGCTCGCGCCGGTCGCCGTGCCGCTGCCTGAACTCGTTCGCTGGGTCTCGGCCGCGCACGAGCTGCCCGACGGCCAACTGCCGCCGCGGTACGTCGAGGTCACCGGTCCCGTCCCGATCCTGGAGCGAGTGTCGCTGGTGGACACCCCCGGGGTCGGCGGTCTCGATTCGATGCACGGCGAGCTGGCCGCCGAAGCCGCGGCGAACGCGACCGCGCTGCTGTTCGTCGTCGACGCGTCGGCCCCGTTCACCGCCGGTGAGCTGGAGTTCCTGCGCCGCGTCGGCGATCGCGTGGAGACCGTGGTGTTCGCACTGTCCAAAACGGACGCCTTCCGCGGCTGGCGCGAGGTGCTGGAGGCCGACCGGCGGCTGCTGGCCGAGCACGCGCCGCGCTTCGCCGACGCGGTGTTCCACCCGGTGTCGGCGCGGATGTTCGAGATGGCCGCGAAGGCGCCGAACGAGCAGGCCGCGGTGATGCTGCGGGAGCGGTCCGGTGTGATCGAACTGCAGGCCGCGCTGCAGGAACTCGTCGTCGGCCGGTCGGCGATGCTCGGCGAGGCGAACACGCTGCGGGCGCTGTCCAGCGCGCTCGGCGAGGTGCACGCCGGGCTGCTGGCCGAGCAGCGGGCCCTGTCCTCCGGCGAGGCCGAGGCGGAGCGGCTGCGTGAGCGGCGCGACGAGCTGGCGGCCGAGCGCAAGACGTCCACCCGCGGCTGGCAGCTCAAGCTGCGCGGCGAGATCCAGCGGGCCAGGGTCGACCTCGGCCACGAGACCAGCCGCCAGGTCCGGGACGCCCAGTCCTACTTCCGCGCGCAGATCGACAACGCCAAGCGCGACCAGCTGGCCCAGCTGCCGCAGCAGGTGGACGCGGCGCTGCAGATGATCTCCCAGCGCGTGTCGGCGACGATGGCGCAGCGGCTGAACCGGGTCACCGAGATCGCGCTGGCCGAGCTGTTCGCGTCGGAGGAGCTGGACGTGATCCGCTCGCAGTTCCTGCGCGCGGGCGGGCCGCAGGTGGTGCTGCGGCCGCCGGACCGCAAGCCGTCCACACCCGAGGACAAGCTGCTCATCTTCATGGGGATCTCCGGCGGGGTCGGGGCAGGCAAGATCGCCGCGCTGCCGCTGGCCGGGGTCGCCCTGCTCAACCCGGTCGTGTTGCCCGCGACGATCGTCGTCGGCCTCGGCGCGGGCTGGTGGATGGCCCGCACCCGGCGGCACGCGGCGGACAAGCAGCACCTCAAGCAGTGGCTGGTCGAGTCGATCGCCGAGGCGCGCTCGATCCTCGACCAGCTGGTCGCCGAGCAGCTCATCGAGGCCGAGCAGCAGCTGTCGCTGGCGCTCGACGAGGCGCTGTCCCGCCGGATCGACGCCATCGAGGCCGAGCTCAAGCAGGTCGACAAGTCGATCAAAATGGGCGCGCAGGAGCGGGCGAAGAAGCTGGCCGCGGTGAGCCGGAAGCTGAAGGAGACCGGTGACGGCCGTGATCGGGCCGAGACCCTGCTCGGGCGCATCCGCACCCTGCGTGAGCAGGCCTGAGAGGGTCGGTTGTGCCGGGGAACCGAACCGGCCTAACGTGAGTCAAAGCGTGTGACTTCATTGGTGTGAGATTGGGGAGTTCGGCGTGTGGATCGATGAGACCGGCGGGGTTGAGCCCACCGACGCCACGACCTCCGACGGTGACCTGGAGATCACGGTCGACGGGCAGACCTACACGGCCGAAGAGAACATGGACCTCAACCACGACGGGGTCAACGAGACGGTCCGCCTCGACAACGCCGACGGCACGATCACCGCGTACGTCGACACCGACGACGACGGGCGCGCCGACCAGTACGTGCACACCGACACCGAGGGCAACGTCGTCGACCTGGCCCGCTACGACGAGACCACCGGCGACTGGGTCGCCGACCACGACTCCGAGGCGGGCGAGCCGGACGCCACCGAGACCGGCCGCGCGGGCGAGATCACGGCGGACATGTCCGACGGCACCGTCGAGGTCGGCCCGGCCACTGTGGACAGCGACAACGACGGCACCGCCGACAGCGCGGT
Organism: Amycolatopsis sp. NPDC006125; assembly: GCF_040614195.1. NCBI lineage: Bacteria > Bacillati > Actinomycetota > Actinomycetes > Pseudonocardiales > Pseudonocardiaceae > Amycolatopsis > Amycolatopsis sp. NPDC006125. The sequence continues at coordinate 16,271 of NZ_JBEXTZ010000056.1, read as the reverse complement.
CGTGACCGACGACCAGGGCAACACGCGGGTCTTCACCGACGTCGACGGCGACGGCCAGGCCGACGTCCAGACGATCATCACGCCCGAGGGCGAGACGACCACGTACCAGCACACCGGCCCCGGCGAGTGGACCGAGACGACGAACGGTTTCACCGCCGAGGTGCCGCCGGACAGCGACCAGCTGTGGGGCGGCAGCGGCGCACAGGCCGTCGAAGGGGTCGCGAAGATCGACTCCGGCACCGGGCAGTGGATCTCCCAGAACTGACGGCCGCGGAACCGAACTTCCCTGAACTGACCGGTAACCACGGCGAAATCAGGCCCCGATCGTCCCTCGCGGACGGCGGGGCCTGATCGCGTTTCCGGGCAAATCACCCACCCCCGGATATCGGCGAGATCACGCGCAAGCCGAAGAACTTTCTCCGCTACGCCGGTTCAGCGATATCTGAATCGATTCCCTGATCGTTCTTGTGAGAGAACCGACAGGTCAGGCCTCGGTTACCGGCCGTCCATCCGGCTACCCTCGGGGAATCCCAGTATTTCCAGCACACCGGTAGGGCAGCCGGTGTGCGAAGCCATTCGGTCGCCGGCGACGGAGCGCTTCCCCGGACCACGTTCCGGGCGGGCGTTCCTGCCGTCGAAGTCAGGAGAAGGAATGACTGCAGTAGCCATCCCGGGACTGGACAAGGCGCCGACGTCGCACAGCGGTGTGCTTGCGTGGGTACGGGAGGTCGCCGAGCTGACCACCCCTGACCGAGTGGTGTGGTGCGACGGCTCCGACGAGGAGGCCGAGCGCATCAACAACGAGCTGGTCGAGGCCGGCACGTTCGTCCCGTTGAAGGCGAAGCCGAACTCCTTCTGGGCCGCCTCGGACCCGAGCGACGTCGCGCGGGTCGAGGAGCGGACCTTCATCTGCTCCGAGAACGAAGAGGACGCCGGGCCGACCAACAACTGGATGCACCCGGACGAGATGCGCGCCACCATGACCGAGCTCTACCGGGGCTGCATGCGTGGCCGGACGATGTACGTCATCCCGTTCTGCATGGGCCCGCTCGGCGACGAGAACCCGAAGCTGGGCATCGAGGTCACCGACTTCGCCTACGTCGTGGCGTCGATGCGGGTGATGACCCGCATGGGCACCAAGGCGCTGGAGAAGTTCGTCACCGACGACGGCACCGAGCGCGAGTTCGTGCCCGCTCTGCACTCGGTCGGCAAGCCGCTGGAGCCGGGCGAGAAGGACGTCGCCTGGCCGTGCAACGACACCAAGTACATCTCGCACTTCCCGGAGAGCCGGACGATCTGGAGCTACGGCTCGGGCTACGGCGGCAACTCGCTGCTGGGCAAGAAGTGCTACTCGCTGCGCATCGCCTCCGTCATGGCCCGTGACGAAGGCTGGCTCGCCGAGCACATGCTGATCCTCAAGCTGATCTCGCCGGAGAACAAGGCCTACTACGTGGCGGCCGCGTTCCCGAGCGCGTGCGGCAAGACCAACCTCGCGATGCTGCAGCCGACCATCCCGGGCTGGCGCGCCGAGACCATCGGTGACGACATCGCGTGGATGCGGTTCGGCGAGGACGGCCGCCTGTACGCGATCAACCCCGAGTTCGGCCTGTTCGGCGTCGCGCCGGGCACCGGTGTGAAGACCAACCCGGTGGCGATGAAGACCATCGAGGCCGGCAACACCGTCTTCACCAACGTCGCGCTGACCGACGACGGCGACGTGTGGTGGGAGGGCATGACCAAGGAGGCGCCGGCGCACCTCACCGATTGGAAGGGCCGCGACTGGACCCCCGAGTCGGACGAGCCCGCCGCGCACCCGAACTCGCGCTTCTGCACCCCGATCGCGCAGGTCCCGACGCTCGCGCCGGAGTGGGACGACCCGAAGGGCGTGCCGATCTCGGCGATCCTGTTCGGCGGCCGCCGCGCCACCACCGTCCCGCTGGTGACCGAGGCCCGCGACTGGCAGCACGGCGTGTTCATGGGCGCCACCATGTCGTCGGAGAAGACCGCGGCCGCGGCGGGCAAGGTCGGCGAGGTGCGCCGCGACCCGATGGCGATGCTGCCGTTCCTCGGCTACCACGCCGGCGCGTACTTCCAGCACTGGCTGGACACCGGCAAGAACGCCGACGCCGCCAAGCTGCCGAAGATCTTCTACGTCAACTGGTTCCGCCGCGGTGACGACAAGCGGTTCCTGTGGCCGGGCTTCGGCGAGAACTCGCGCGTGCTCAAGTGGATCGTCGAGCGCCTCGAGGGCAAGGCCGGCGCGGTCGAGACCCCGGTCGGCCTGGTGCCGCGCGCCGAGGACCTCGACCTGGACGGCATCGCCGAGCCGATCGAGGACGTCCAGGAGTCGCTCGCGGTCAAGCCGGAGGAGTGGCGCCAGGAGATCCCGCTGATCGAGGAGTGGTTCGCCAAGATCGGCGACCGGGTGCCCTCCAGCCTGCACGACGAGCTGGCGGCCCTGAAGCAGCGCCTCGGCTGAGTTTTTTCCGCCGCGCGAACGGCCATCCCCGGTTCCGGCCGGGGGTGGCCGTTTCGTCGTTTTCGGCTCTATGGTCGGAACATGCTGGGGATGCGCTTCGGTGTGAACATGATGGAGCCCGGATCGCGGGCGGAGTTCGTGGACAAGGTGCGGCGGGCGGAGGAGCTGGGCTTCGACGTCGTGACCGTGGCCGATCACCTGGGGATGCCGGCGCCGTTCCCGGCGCTGGTGCTCGCCGCGGAGGCCACGTCGACGGTGCGGCTGGGCACGTTCGTGCTCAACGCGCCCTTCTACCACCCCGCCGTGCTGGCGCGGGACGTCGCGACGACCGACCAGTACAGCGGCGGGCGGCTGGAGCTGGGTCTCGGCGCGGGGTACGTGCGCGAGGAGTTCGAGGCGGCCGGGCTGCCGTGGCCGGGGCGCCGGGTCGACCACGTCGAACGGACGGTCGTGGAGCTGCGCAAGCTGTTCGCCGACCCCGAGCACCAGCCGCGCCCGGCGCAGGACGGCGGGCCGCCGCTGATGCTGGGCGGCTGGGGCGACCGGATGCTGGCGCTGGCCGCGGAGTACGCGGACACGATCGCGCTGACCGGCGCGCCGACGGCGAAGGGCGGCGGACTGGTCGGCCTGGCCGGCGCGGACGCGTTCGCCGAGCGGGTGTCGTTCGTGCGGTCACGGCTGGGCGACCGCACGGCGGAGATCAACGTCCTGGTGCAACTGGTCGTGGTGACCGACGACCGCCGCGCCGCACTGGCCGACCTCCAGCGGTTCGCGCCGGAGATGAGCGTCGACGCGATCGGCGAGCTGCCGACGCTGCTGGTCGGTTCGGTGCCGGAGATCGTCGCGCAGATCGAGCGCATGCGGGAGCAGTTCGGGATCACCTACGTGTCGGTGCTGGAACGCAGCCTGGACGCGTTCGCCCCGGTGCTGGAGCAGCTGAAGTAGCCGCGAGCCCCACGCTCCGCGCCGCGAGTCCCACGCTCGGCGCCGCGAGTTCCGCGCTCCGCCGCGCGAGCCGCACGCTGGCGCCGGGCGGGTGATTCCGCGCTCAGGGTCGCAAGTCCGTGCTCCGCGCCGCGAGTTCCACGTTCAGCGCCGCGAGTTCCACGCTCCGCCGCGCGAGTCCCGCGCTGGGTGGCGTGAGTTCTGCGCCAAGTGCCGCGAGTTCCACCCTCGGCGCCGTGAGTTCCACGTTCCGGTGCGCGAGTTCGCCGTCAGCCGGTCGGTACGCCGGTGATCGCGTCGCGCAGGGCGTCCAGTGGGAGGCCGACCGCGTCCGCGAGTGCGACCACCGTGAAGAACGCAGGCGTCGGGATGCGGCCGGTCTCGATCTTGCGCAGCGTCTCGACCGAGACGCCGGCCTCCAGCGCCACCTCGGCCATGCTGCGGGAACCCCGCGCGGCTCGCAGTGCGGCACCGAGACGCTCGCCGCGTTCGCGTTCGGCTTCGGTCAGCGGGACTCGCACCATGTCCACAGTCTATCCGCCCACCTGTCCCCAGCCTGTGGACAACTCTGTGCACAGGCTGGGGACTACCAGAAGAAAGGGGGCGTGAAAACCGCCGGAACGGCAACTCTTCTGCTGTGTCGCACGTCTCACTCATACCAGTCGGAGAGGAGGCCGCCATGTTGCTGGCCGGCGGACTGATGTTCGTGTTGACCCTGGTCTACCTGGTGTTGTGCACCTGCACGGGCCGGTTCCGCGAACTGAAGGAAGAACTGAAGAACCCCGCCGAGAACGAGCCCGGCGGGGTCCTGAAGACCGAGAACTAGGCGGTCGGGTCGGGCAGCGGCATACCAGGCAGCGTCTGGTCCCGCGGCACCACCCCGTCCACGAGGAAGTCCTCCACAACCTTGTCCACCGCCGCGTTGCCCCCGGCGTAGATCCCGTGGTCACCCTCGCCGGTCACGGTGATCATCCGCGAGCCCTTGAACGCGCGGTGCGCGCGCTCGGCGCCCTCGATCGGCGTCGCCGGGTCGTGCGTCGACTGCACCATCAGCACCGGCGGGACGCCCCGCCCGTCCAGGACCGGAAGCGGCTCCGGCTTGTTGTTCCAGAAGATGCACGGCTGGATCAGCCACCCCCAGCCCAGCAGCGGGTACTGCGGCCCCAGCTGCGCCGACTGCCGCACCGCCGTGTTCCGGTTGCCGAACCACGGACCCTCGTTGCACGGGATCGTCCAGAAGCTCGCGTCGTAGGCGTCGTCGTAGTCGGTGGGCACCACCAGCGGCTGCGGGCCGACCGCGTCGGTCACCGCCTTCACCTGGTCCAGCAACGCGGTCTGCTGCTGGGCCGACGCCGTCCCCTGCGTCAGGTTCCGCACGTTGACCAGGTAGTCCGCCAGCTCCGGGAAGTACCGCTTGTTGTACAGCTCGGAGGCGATGAACGAGTCCAGCGCGTTGGCCGACAGCTTCGTCCCGTCGACCTCGACCGGGTTCTGCGTGAGGGCGTAGCGCACCTGCTCGTAGGTCTGCCGGGTCATCTCCGCGGTCGTGCCGAAGTGGTACAGGCTGTCGTATTTCGCCATCCACGGCAGGAAGTCCTCCCGCCAGCGCCGCTCGAAGCCCAGCGGCTGCCAGTCGAACGACTTCTGCCACGTCGTGGTGAACTCGGTGTTCGAGTCGAGCACGAACTTGCCGGTGCGGTCCGGGAAGGCCTGCGCGTAGTGCGCGCCCATCCAGGTGCCCGCCGAGTAGCCGACCCAGTTGATCTTCTGCCGCTTCAGCAGCACGCGCAGCAGGTCGAGGTCGTTGATCGTCTGCCGGGTGTTGATGAACGGCCCGAGGTCGCCGGACTTCACCTGGCACGAGTCGGCCGCGTACTCGGTGGCATCCAGGATCAGCTTCAGGTTCTCCCGGCTGCGGTCCCGCGGGTCGAGGTCGCTGCCGGTGCCGATCGCGCCGCCGCAGGTGATGTTCGTGCTCTTGCCGGTGCCGCGCGGGTCGAACCCGATGATGTCCTGGTGCTCACGCACCCGCGTCTGGTTGCGCAGCCGCGCCGGGAACATCCGGCCGGGAGCGCCCGGGCCGCCCGGGTTGACGAACGTGCTCTCCGTCGCCTCGCCGGTCGCCTTGAGCCTGCTGACCGCGATCGTCACGTCGATGCCCTGGTTCGGCGCCGACCAGTCCCGCGGCGAGAGGTAGGTGGCGCACTCAATGCCCTCGGCGCCGGGAGGCGGGGTCTGCCCCGACAGCTCGTCGGGCGTGCAGGTGTGCCAGTTCAACGTCTGGAGGGCGTAGCGATCCGGGATGCCGGCCGAGTTCAGTGCGGGCCCGGCCGGCGCCGCGATCGCTGGTGTGCCCGCCGCCAGCAGGGTGCCGGCCAGAGCCGGGATCACCACCGCCCAGCGCGTCCGTGTCATGCTCGCCCCTTCGTCACTAGCCGCAGCCGCGCGCATACCCCGCGGCGCGCCTATTCATATCGGCCGGGCCGGGGCCGGGCAACCTGCGTTCGTCGGGTGTTGCGCTGATCAAATCGATACTCGGGCACGCGTGACGGCGGGGAGGTCAGGACTTAAGGTCAACGCGGCCATTCCCCGTCCAAGTGAGGTCACATGTCTGGCAAAGCCGCCGGGAAGGTCACCGGGCTCCAGATCAGCCCGTGGAACCTGATCCTGCTGTTACCACTGCTGATGCTCGTCACGCCGTGGTTCAACTTCGACAAGCCGCGGTTGCTGGGACTGCCGTTCTTCTACTGGTACCAGTTCCTCTTCGTGTTCGTCGGTGTCGTATCCGTGGCGATCGTCTACGTGATGACCAAGGGGAAGCCGGTCGTGACGGGCAAGCCGGACCGGCTCGCGGCCGAAGAGCTGGACGAGGGTGAGAAGTGATGGCACTGGCGCAGGCGCCCGGCAGCGGGCTGCAGTGGGTGGAGCTGAGCGTTTTCGTCCTGCTGTTCCTGGTGGTCAGCGTGATGGGCTTCGTCGCGTCCCGGTGGCGCGCGGCGGCCTCGCTGGACCACCTCGACGAGTGGGGCCTCGGCGGCCGCAAGTTCGGCTCGTGGATCACCTGGTTCCTCGTCGGCGGTGACCTCTACACCGCCTACACGTTCGTCGCCGTGCCCGCGCTGGTGTTCGGCGCCGGCGCGCTGGGCTTCTACGCCCTGCCCTACACGGTGATCCTGTACCCGATCGTCTTCCTGCCCGCGCTGCGGATGTGGTCGGTGTCCCGCTCGCGCGGCTACGTGACGCCGGCCGACTTCGTGCGCGGCCGCTACGGCTCGCCGACGCTGGCGCTGCTGATCGCGATCACCGGCATCGTCGCGACCATGCCGTACATCGCGCTGCAGCTGGTCGGCCTGGAAGCGGTGCTGCGGACGATGGGCCTCAACGGCGGCGGCATCGCCGGTCACCTGCCGCTGCTGATCGCGTTCCTGGTGCTCGCGCTCTACACCTACCAGTCGGGCCTGCGCGCGCCCGCGCTGATCGCGTTCGTCAAGGACGGCCTGATCTACATCGTCATCCTGGTCGCGGTGTTCTACCTGCCGTCCAAGCTCGGCGGCTGGTCGCACATCTTCGACGTGAGCCAGCAGAAGCTGCAGACGCCGGACCCGAAGACGGGCAACCCGTCGGGCTCGATCCTGCTGACCGCGAACAACCAGCTGCAGTACATCACCCTGGCGCTGGGTTCGGCGCTGGCGCTGTTCCTGTACCCGCACTCGCTCACCGGCGTGCTCGCCTCGCGCGGCCGCAGCGTGATCAAGCGGAACATGATCGCGCTGCCCGCGTACTCGCTGCTGCTGGGCCTGCTCGCGCTGCTCGGCTACGTCGCGCTGACCGCGGGCGTCAAGCCGATCACCAACGCGGCCACCGGCAACGCCGACTCCAACACCGTGGTGCCGGTGCTGTTCGACACGCAGTTCCCGTCGTGGTTCGCGGGCGTGGCGTTCGCCGCGATCGGCATCGGCGCGCTGGTGCCCGCGGCGATCATGTCCATCGCCGCGGCGAACCTGTGGACCCGCAACATCTACAAGGAGTACCTGAAGCGGGACGCCACGCCGGCGCAGGAGGCCAAGCAGGCCAAGCTGGCGTCGCTGGTCGTGAAGTTCGGCGCGGTCGCGTTCATCCTGTTCATCGACCCGCAGTTCTCGATCGACCTGCAGCTCATCGGCGGTGTGCTGATCCTGCAGACCCTGCCCGCGGTGGCGATCGCGCTGTACACGCGGTGGCTGCACCGGTGGGGCCTGATCGCCGGCTGGATCGTCGGCATGGTGTGGGGCATCATCATGCTCTACGGCATCCCGAACCCGAAGACGGGCAAGGCGCACTTCGGCGGTTCCGCGCTCGCGCTGGACAAGCTGTCGATCTTCGGCTGGCACCCGTTCTCGGGCTCGATGGTCCAGATCTACCCCGGGTTCGTGGCGCTGATCGCGAACCTCGTGGTGGCCGTGATCGTCACGGTGATCGCCCGGAGCCTGAAGATCTTCAACGGCACCGACGACACCGAGGGCACCGACTACCACGCCGACGAGCACGACAAGGATCTACGCCCCATCGGCGCGGCGCACTAGGGAGGAAGAACGTGGACAGCCGGTTCGGTGTCACGGAGCTGGAAGACCTGCCCGAGGACCTGCGGGAGCGCATCGGCGTGATCGCGGAGAAGTCGGGGTTCGTGCCGAACGTCTTCCGCGCGCTGGGGCACCGGCCGGCTGAACTGCGTGCCTTCCTCGACTACCACGACGCGCTCATGGAACGCACCGACGGCCTGAGCAAGGCCGAGCGGGAGCTGGTCGTGGTGGCGACGTCGGGGGCGAACCACTGCACCTACTGCGTGGTCGCCCACGGCGCGATACTGCGGATCCGCGCGAAGGACCCGCAGCTGGCCGACCGGGTCGCCACCAACCCGTGGCAGGTCGAGCTGGACGAGCGGGGCCGCGCGATCGTCGACCTGGCGCTCGCGCTGGCCCGCAAGCCGGAACTGTTCGGGGAGGCCGACATCGAGGCAGCCCGCAAGGCCGGGCTGACCGAGGACGAGATCTGGGACGTCGGCGCGATCACCGCGTTGTTCGCGATGTCCAACCGGCTGGCGCACCTGACCGCGTTGCGGCCGAACCCCGAGTTCTACGCGATGGGCCGCGATCAGAAGCGGTAGAGCGACTCGTGCAGGTCGCGCTGGATCTCGTACTTGCGGAGCAGGCGGCCGAGCAGCCGGGCCCACCACTTCGCCGGGTGCCGGTAGGCGCGCACCCACAGCGGCGGGATGCGGTCCGGCACGCGCGGGTCGGCCTTCGGGCGGAACTTGTCGCCGGTGAGGACGACGGTCGGGTGCCCGCGCGGGCAGGCCGTGGTCACCGAGATGACGCCGGGCGTCAGGTTGTGCACCCACTCCACCTCGTCGATGCCCATCAGGGTCCGGGTGTCGCAGGTTTCGCAGTAGACGACGAACACGTGGTCACAACTCCCGCCGCCAGGTCTCGCCGACGAGGTCGTGCCCGAAGCTGTGGTGGGGTTGCGAGTCGACGAGTTCGAACCCCGCCCGCCGGTAGATGTGCCGCGCGGCGGCCAGGACGCTGTTGGTCCACAGCTCCATCGCGGTGTAGCCGTGCGCCCGCGCGAAGGCCAGGCACTCGTCCACCAGGCGCTTGCCGACGCCGCGGCCGCGGGCGTGCGGTTCGACGAGCAGCAGGCGCAGTTTCGCGGTCTTGTCGTCCGAGCCGCGGACGCAGAACACGGAGCCGACGCGCTCCCCGCCCAGCTCGGCGATCCACCCGGCCTCGCGCGCCGGGTCGTAGTGCTCGACGTAGTCGGCGATGATCCGGGCGACGAGGGCTTCGTAGGTGGCGTCCCAGCCGTACTCCTGTGCGTAGACCGCGCCGTTGCGCTGCACGACCCAGCCGAAGTCGCCGGGCCGGGGCGGGCGCAGCACGAGTGCCGGGGCGGGTTCGCGCTCGCCGACGAGGTGGCGGATGGTGCGCATCGACGTGACCAGGCGGTGCTGGTCGTCGTCGGTGAGGCGGCTGAGCAGCTTGCCGATCTGTTCGATGGTGCGGTCCTCGAGGACCTGCTGCTCGGCGCGGCCGGCTTCGGTGAGCCGGACGAGCTGGCGGCGGCCGTCGGTCTCGTGGCGCTCACGGACCAGCAGGCCGCGGCTTTCCAGACGTCCGAGCAGGCGGCTGGCGTACCCGGGGTCCAGATCGAGGCGGCGCCGCAGCTCGGCGACCTCGGTGACGCCCTCCTGCGCGAGCTCGTAGAGCACGCGGGCCTCGCCGAGGGAGTAGTCGCTGCCGACGAGGCCTTCTTCGAGGACCCCGATGAGGCCGGTGTAGAGCCGGTTGAAGGCGCGGACCTGGGTGATGCGGTCGAGCAGTGGCGGGCTGTTCATTGACCACCTCAAGAAACTCGTTGACTGAGTCAAACAGTACTCGGGTGGAGGTGGGCCGCAAGTGGTTTTTCGAGGTGGGAGCCCGGAAATTGGAAACCCCGTGATGCTGCCAGGTCGGGGGTCCGCCAGCATCACGGGGTCATCTGGGGTATCGCCACTTCCCCTGGTGGCGTTACAACCTGATCTATTTGTGGCCTAGCTCACGCGTCAGCGCAAGTTGGACTGACGCGCCTGGGCGATGGCGATCAGCTCCTGGCGGACCGTCACGGAACCGGCGGTGTCGATCGCGCGGCTCAGCGCCCGGCGGGTGCGCGCCTCGGCGCGGCGGGCTCGGAGCTTGGCGGCGATGTTGCTCATCGGTGTTCGCATCCCTCGTGCATCTCGGTGGCTGTGCTTCCAGTATGCACCTTTTTTCACAAGGTCGCCAACGATTATCCGGTGACCTAGGGCACTTGCCTACGAATCATCGGCAACAGCTCGATCTTGCGGAAGATCGCCATTTCTAGCTTGATCGCTAGAAAGCGGTAGAGACCGCCAGATGCGACTACGCAGATCGGCGCTGCGGATGACCTGGATCCGCCACGGCTCGAGCCGGAGCACGTGCAGCTTCGGGTCCGACGGCGACCGCCAGAACGCGCCGAGGTCGTACCCGGCGCCCCGCGGGCTGGTGTTGCGGTAGAGCCGCCACACGTGCGACTTCACGTCCACGTCGTCGACCCACTCGGCGACCGCCTCGACGGCGACCGAGTTGTTCCCCGGCTTCCAGTACGAGAACGAGGTGTGCGGGTTGCGGGCCAGGTGCGCGGCCTTGACCGGCGTCCGGTAGGTCGCCAGCCACCCGCGCGGCTGCCCGTCCACGTTCTCCCAGACCGGGATGAGGATCCGCGTGCGAGGCCGGTTCCGGGAGTCGACCGTGACCATCGTGGCGTACCCGATCGACCCGACGTAGGCGTTGAACTCGGCTTCGAGCTCGGCGAAGGAGGCGACGACGCGGCTCATCGGGCCACCCGCTTCCGCAACCCGGACGCGCTGATCACGGCGGCCACCGCGGCGGCCGCGATCGGCACCACCAGCGCGGACCGGTAGCCGTCGACCCCGCCGCTCGCCCCGGTGAGCACCGCCGTGCACGCCGCGAGCCCGAGCGCGGCGCCGAACTGGAAGGCGGTGTACAGCAGCCCGCCGGCCAGCCCCTGCTCGTGCTCGGCGACCCCGTCGGTGGCGACGATCGTCAGCGGGCCGTAGGCGAGCGCGAACGCCACCCCGAGCACGATCATCGTCGGGAACATCGCCAGGTAGACGGTGTCCGTGGAGATCGGCAGGAACAGGGCGTAGGACACCACGGCGAGCACGAGACCGGCCACGATGACCTTCGCGTTGCCGAACCGCTCGACCAAGCGCGGGGTCAGGGTCGGCGCGAGCACGGCGTCCGCGCCGATCGCCAGCATCGCGAGGCTGGTCTCCAGCGCACTCCACCCACGCAGCTCCTGCAGGTACAGCACGGCGATGAACTGGAACCCGAAGAAGGCCGCGGCGAACAGCAGACCCGCCAGGTTCGCGCGCACCAGCGCCCCGGACCGGAGCAGCCCCAGCCGGATCAGCGGCGCCGCGGACCGGCGCTCGACCAGGACGAACAGGGCCGCGAGCACGAGCCCGGCGGCGATGGTCGCGGTGGTCCAGCCCGCGGCGGAGTGCGCCGAGCGCTCGACACCCAGCACCAGCAGCACGATGGCGGCCGTGACGGTCACCGCGCCGAGCACGTCGACCCGCCGGTCCCGGGTGCGCTCCTGGGGAGTGGCGGGAATCAACGCGGCCCCCAGCAGCAGGATGACCAGCGCGAGGGCGGCGGGCACGAACAGCACCAGCCGCCAGTTCACGGCACTGAGCAGCCCGCCGAGCACCAGGCCGAGCGAGAAACCGCCCGCGGCCGTCCCGGAGTAGACCAGCAGCGCCCGGTTGCGCTGCGGGCCCTCCTCGAAGCCGGTGGTGATGATCGACAGTCCGGCCGGGGTCATCACCGCGGCGGCGACACCCGCGACGAACCGCGCGACGATGAGCAGCCAGCCCTCCCCGGCGAGCCCGCCGACGGCGGAGACGACCAGGAACACGGCGAGCCAGACCAGGAACATCCGGCGCCTGCCGAACAGGTCCGCGGCCCGGCCGCCGGCGAGCATGAACCCGCCGTAGCCGAGCACGTAGGCGCTGACCACCCACTGCAGCTCGCCGGTGGACAGGCCGAGATCGGCGCGGATGGCGGGCAGCGCGACGTTCAGCATCGCGACGTCGATGCCCTCCAGGAAGATCGCGCCGCACAGGACGAACAGCGTTCCCCAGGTTCGTGGAGTGAAGCGCGGTGGCGCTCCGGCGGTGGTGGACACGAGATCCGCTCCCAAGGTTTCGATTGGTAACAGACGAATCTTGTGTGACCATGGACAACTGTGGAAGACGGCACTTCAAAGGCACTCGGTTACTGCACGGGAACCGAGGACGACGAGGTCATCCAGTGGGACACCCGCGCGGACTGCGACGTCCGGCGCATCCTCGACCGGATCGCGGACAAGTGGTCCCTGCTCGTGATCGCGCTGCTCGACCGCCGGACGATGCGGTTCTCCGAGCTGCGGCGGGCGATCGACGGGGTCAGCCAGCGGATGCTCACCGTGACGCTGCGGCACCTGGAGCGGGACGGGATCATCAGCCGGACGGTCTACCCGGTGGTGCCGCCGCGCGTCGACTACGAGCTGACCCCGCTGGGCATTTCGCTGCACCAGGTCATCAAGTCGCTGGTGACGTGGACCGAGGAGCACCAGCGGGAGATCGCCGCGGCGCACGAGGCCTACGACCGGCGGGTCGCCGAGGAGGAGCGGGAACTGCTTCAGTCCACGGCGCGGCTGAGCAGGTAGTGCCCGAAGTGCGGCACGGTGAAGGCGATGTGCCCGCGCTCCGCGGAGTACACCAGCCCCTTCTTCATCAGCGAGTCCCGCGCCGGGGACAGTGACGAGGGCTTGCGGCCAAGGTAGACCGCCACGTCGGAGGTGCCTGCGCTCTCGTCCCGGCCCTGGGTCAGCTCCGCCATCGCCCGCAGGTACTCGCGCTCGGCGGGCGTGGCGCGTTCGTAGCGGGAGCCGAAGAAGCCGACCGCCAGTTCCTGCTCGGCCTCCGGCGCGGCGACCTGCACGTCCTGCACCGTGATCGGGTCGTCCGGCGCCGCGTCCCAGGCCGCTTTCGCGTAGGCCTGGATGAAGTACGGGTATCCGCCGGAGGCGTCGAACAACGCGTCCAGCGCCTCGGGCTCGATGCCGGCGTCCTCCCGCTCGATCGGCGCCAGCACGGCCCGGTCGGCCTCTTCCCGGTTCAGCCGGTCGATGCGCACGTACCGGAACAGCCGCTCCGAGTAGGACTTCGACGCCGACAGCACCGCGGGCACGTGCGGCAGCCCCGCCCCGACCACCACCAGCGGCGCGCCCGACTGGGACAGCTCGTGGCACGCCGCGCACAACGCCGACACATCGTCCGGCTGCAGGTCCTGGATCTCGTCGATCAGCAGCGCCACGCCGGTGCCGACGTCCGCGGCCAGCTCGGCGACGTCGGTGAACAGCTCGACCAGGTCGATCTCGATGTCACCGGAGTCGGCGCGGCCCTGCGCGGCGGGCACGTCGATGCCCGGCTGCCACCGGTCCCGCAGCTTCGCGTCCGCCTTGTTCGACCGCAGGGCGAACGCCTTCAGCACGGCGAGGACCTCTTCGACCCGGTCCGGCGCCCGGTGCCGCACCGCCAGGTCGCGGATCGCGCGGTGCAGCGCCGCCGACAGCGGCCGCCGCAGCTCCGCGTCCGGGCGCGCCTCGATCTTGCCCGCGCCCCACTTGTGCTTCACGGCCATCGACCGCAGCTCGCCGAGCAGCACGGTCTTGCCGACGCCCCGCAGGCCGGTCAGCACGAGACTGCGTTCCGGACGGCCACGGGCGACCCGCTGCAGCACCACCTCGAACGCGGTCAGCTCGCGTTCACGGCCCGCCAGCTCCGGCGGCCGCTGTCCCGCGCCCGGCGCGAACGGGTTGCGGATCGGGTCCACTCTGCCAACGTATCGGCGCGTCTAGTGCGACCCCGATATTTGCGGAGATTCCGCTACCGGCGTGTCGCTACCTTTTTATAGGGATAACTAGCGTGCGAACTAGAAAACGTTAGGGATGAAGAGACGCGGGAATGGGTAGATCCTCGACGTGACATGTCGCATCCGAGGAAGGCGAGGATCGTGATCTTGCGTCGACTGGCCCGCCCCATGCTGGCGAGCATCTTCATCTACGGCGGCATCAACGCCCTGAAGCAGGCCGAGGGGCACGCGGAGGCGGCCAAACCCGTGCTCGACAAGGTCGGCGAGCAGCAGGACAAGCTGCCCGACGCGCTCCCGACCGACCCGGTGAGCCTGGTCAAGATCGACGCGGGGGTGAAGATCGCGGCCGGGACCCTGTTCGCGCTCGGCAAGTTCCCGCGGCTGTCCGCGCTGGCGCTGGTCGGCAGCCTGGTGCCGACGACCGTCGCCGGCCACCCGTTCTGGGAGGCCAAGGACCCGCAGCAGAAGCAGGACCAGCTGATCCACCTGCTCAAGAACGCCGGACTGGCCGGTGGCCTGCTGATCGCGGCCGCCGACACCGAGGGCAAGCCGTCGCTGGGCTGGCGCGCCCGCCGCGCCGCCGACAAGGCGAGCAAGCAGGCCCACAAGGCGACCGAGAGGGCGAGCAAGCAGGCGCACAAGGCGTCGAAGCAGATCCAGTCGACGGCCGCGTCCGCCCGCGACGTCCTGCCGGTCTAACCGAGCAGGCGGATCACCAGGTCCCGGCGGCTGCGCACGCCGACCTTGTCGAACACGGCCTTGAGGTGGTCTTGCACGGTGTGCGCGGAGATGTGCAGCCGGTCGCTGATCGCGCGGGTCGGCAGGCCACGCAGGACGAGCGTGGCGACGTCGGCCTCGCGCGTGGTCAGCCCGTGCGCGGCCAGCACCAGCGGAGCCGCCGCGCGCGCGTCGGCCGGTTCGACCACGACGGCCAGCTGCCGGGTGCCGGTGAGCCGCGAGGCGTGCAGCGTGAGCCACGAGCCGTCGGCGCCACGCACCCGGACACTCGGCACGGCACTACCGGACCGCAGCGCGGCGGCGACCGCGTACACCGGCAGGGGCAGCGGAACGCCTGGCGGGAGCAGGGACAACAGGTGCTCGGCGTCGGGGGTGAGCGAGACGAGCCGAAGGTCGTCGGTCAGCAGCACCACTCCCGGCCGGTGGTCCGCGGCGGCCGGGCCGTCCACGAGAGCCGCGGTGCGGATGGCGTGCGCGAGATGAGGGGCGAGACGGGCGAGCGCGGTCTTCTCGGTCGCGGTGAAGCCGAGCAGGCCGTCCTCGCGGTGCAGGCAGAGGTAGCCCCAGCAGCGGCCGCCGGTCACGAGCGCCGCACGCATCTCGTCGCCGAGCCCGAGCGGGCGCATGATCTCGCGGTAGCGCTCGCTGGCCCAGCGGTCCCGCCCGGTGGCGCCGTCCAGGGTGGCGACCGGCCTGCCGGAGGTGACCAGCCCGGCGAAGGTGTTCACGTCGCCGCCGCCGAACTCGTTGTCCAGGAACAACGGCGCCGCGGTGTCCAGCGGCGGGTCCGGCCAGGCGCCGGTGAACAGCAGCGTCTCGGGATCGGCGGTCGCGAAGAACGTCGCGTCCGAGGGCACCACGCGGCGCAGGGCCCGCAGCACCTCCCGCCGGACGCCGGTGGTGTCCAGGCCGCTGTGCGACAGGCGGATCACGTCGTGCTCGGCGCGGACCGCACTGGGCGATCGCCGCATGTGCCCAGTGTGCGCCCCCGCCGTGCCCCGCGGAAATCCCAGACGCGTGGGATGGTCCCGGGGTCATCGCCGCCGCAGCATCACCGCATGACCACTGACCAGCTCAGCAGCAACAAGCAACTCGTCGAGGACTTCATCCAGGACCTGTTCACCAAGGGCGACCTCGGCGCCGTCGACCGCTACCTCGACCCCGCGTTCGTCAACCACGACCCGCCGTTCCCGGGCATCCCGGACGGGCCCGACGGCATGCGCCAGGCCGCCGCGACGATGCGCCAGGCCATGCCCGACTGGCGCAGCGAAGTCGAGCGGCTCGTCGCCGAAGACGACATCGTCGTGGAGGTGTTCACCGCCCGCGGCACCCACCAGGGCAAGCTGATGGGCGTGCCGGGCACCGGCCGCACGATCACCCTGCGCGGGATCAACGTCTTCCGCGTGCAGGGCGATCGCATCGTCGAGCGCTGGGGCAGGCTCGACCAGCTCGGCCTGCTCCAGCAGCTCGGGCTCGTGCCATGACAATCGGCCTGCGTTGCGGTGCGGGTGGCGGGACCTCGTGAGAGGACGCCCGCCCGTCGCCCACCACCCTCAACCGACGCGCTCCGCGCGGCTGAGCCAACTCAGAACCCGCGGCGGTGCCGGCTGCTGGCCCACAGCAACCGGCAC